>JAJTZB010000003.1 GCA_032906765.1 Nitrososphaerales archaeon | reverse complement strand
GTACTTCGGATAATCGAAGTTATTTGAAGGTTATGTGATTCACAACATAGCCCAAGTCAGTTTGGCCAAGGCTGCAGCACATTACGGGACCTGACGGTCGAAGCCCAGCCTAGCCCCCGAGACGGGCAAGAAGCTGGAGGAAGGGCTCTACAAGGGAACTCTGTACGCTATCGGATACGGGTTCGTCGGCTTGGGCGTCGTCTGAAGGATCCACTTCCATCCGTGCCTGGGCTCAGCGAGCATCTCACAGTTGAGATACATCTGCGCGAGGTACGGTCGGAGGTTCTTCCCCGAGACGAGCGCACAAGCCCTGCCCGTGTCGACTGCCAGCTCCTTCGAGATGTCGTTGAAACTCCTGCCCTGATGCCGAAGCCTCCACGCCTGCGCAAGACGGCGGTACTGGACGACGTCCCTGTGGTCCCAGATCGGGTTCCAGAAGCCTCTCAAAAAGCCGAGGTTCTCCCAGTCTCCGGGGAACTTCCCGTCCAGCATCGCGTGCTCCCGCAGGGTGTACTTCGGCCATCGGACTCTCGCTCTTCCTCCCCAATCATTCGTTTCTGACGGCTCATCGGACTTCATCGCAAGGATTCAGAAGGACGCCTGCTTCGTCGCCGGGGCTTCGCTGGAAAGTTCGATTCGCGCTGTGGTGGCGCTAATCTTTAATTGCGGGACAGTGCTGTTGGAGGCAGATGAAGCTGGGAGAGACTCGCGTGAAAGTGACAGTTCACGGCCCCAAGGGCAGTGAGGATGTTGTGATGCTCGCGGACACGGGTTCGAGCCACACCATGGTTTCTAAGGACCTGGCGGAACGCTTGGGCATAGAACCGATGGGCGAAGCCGTCGCCGAACTTGCTGACGGGACTGAACGTCAACTGGAGCTGGGGCGGGCAGAGATTCAGATCGGCGCCGAAAGAGAACGAGTGCGCGTCGTGATCGGTCCGGTGGGCGAGTCCCTTCTTGGCCTCTCGACACTTGAAACCCTGGGCTTCAAGGTGAACCCAGTCGCACATAGGCTGGAGCCTGCGAAGCTCATCCTCTACGCAGCCGTCGGCTGACTCTTCCTCCTCTTTCCCTCTCCCTGGTGGATTCACGGTCGCCTCCTCATCTTCGTCACGTCTTTGTCGCGGGCCGTTTCCACGAGAGCTGCATCTTATCGGATAGAATCAGACGTTCACTGGAACGCTCGAATGAGGCACGACCGACCAACGTTCCAACCATCGAATAACGTCCTCGCCCTGGACGCGGGGTTATCTACGGCTCTCGACCATGTTTCTGGAGATGCGCAGGGTCAGATGCGAGCTCTGCTCCGCCGAGTTCACCTGCCAGGGGGGCCAGGGGTGCTGGTGCACGCGCGTGACCGTCTCGGGCACCAGAAGGAAGGAGATCGCAGTGCTGGCCAGCGACTGCGTCTGCCGCGGCTGCCTGACGAAGGGCGCGAACCAATCCTCTCTTGCCGTGGGCTCCGTCGCAGGCAGAGACGCTTAAATCCCTAGGTCTGATGTTTATCGGATTGTATGAAGAGGTTGCGCCAGCGGAGACCCAAGAACTGGGCGGACATCGCGGTGGACGCCTGGGTCAGCCGTCGGGCTGGGCGCCAGGCGAAGAAGGGGACGAAGGGGTCGAAGGCAAAGGAAGACTGGGCTGACAGGGCGATAGATTCTTGGATCCAGAGACGGCTCGGCGGGCAAGGGAAATCCTCGAGGACCTTGGGGACACGATCCTAAGGCGAATTCCGCGAGTCAGGGACCGCAGCCCCGAGACTCTGATGGAGGAGATCGAGGCGCTGGACATCGTCTTGGACCTGAAGTCGAAGCTTGAAACAGAGTGAGACTTCCCCCCCCTCTTCCTTCCCCGGAGGGTGCTTTCAGTTCGTCATCTCGACATCGGGGCGCTTCGGGGCGGACGCCACCTACACGTGTCCAGCCTTTTCGCGCAGTTGGATGTACCACTCAGGTAGGTTGTAATCCTCCGCCCTGTACTGAGGCTGGTACGGCTTGATGTCCAGCACGGGCGTGCCGTCGAATAGGTCCAACCCGGCGACGTGCAGCGTTCTGCCTTCCATTCCCACCAGGCGGACCAAAGACAGCGACACCGGGTTCGGTCGGGTCGGAGAGTCGAGCGCGAAGACTCCCCGCGTCGGCAGCTCCTCAAGGCTGAGGCCCTGCTTCAGGAGGCCCCTGGGCTTCACCCTCAGCGGCCCGACCTGTTCCCGCCTCAGCTGATGGAAGTAACCAATCACGAATATGTGCGAGAAGCCCTCGAGGCCTTCCAGCGCGTCCTCGAACTTTTCGTACACCTCCACCTCTGCCTCCCCGCTGCCTGTGCGGGATCTTATCTCGTCCTGCGTGGCGCGCGTATGCACCACCCCAATCGGCATTAGGTTGATCTCGTCCACACTCTCAAAGGGCCCGGCCCGTCGCTGGTTCTTTTAAGCAAGAGTAGGTCATGTTCTGTCAAGTCTTCGGGCGGTCGTTCTCCCTGTTAGGCTGCAGGCGATGCTTAATGTGGCGAATTTCGGGGATTGACAGCAGCAATGAGGCAGTAACAAGTGGCAGGGCAACGAAGAGTGAGACTCCAAAGGCCGTGAGATTTCCGATGGATGGTGCGTTATACCCAACTTCAAATGAGTAGAAGGCACCCCAGTGAGATAGCCAATAACCGAGAGACTCTAGTCCGGCATTGTTGCCAAGACATAGAAACGCAAGTTGGTCGGAGCACCGAAAAATGGTTGCCGGAATCAGTGGAACAAAGAAGACGAACAGAACCACCAGTAGGATTGTTGCGGCCCCTAGTCTGATGCTTCTTCCCACAGAGAGCGGGGTCTTCATTTCATCACCCGAGTCATGAGTAATTGATCTCCGAACCCTGCTTGTGGTGAAAGCCAAGTATGAATCCGATGCCATACAAGGCTCCAATCGCTATCAGCCCATCCAACCCGAAGAGGTAGACGATAATGATGGCGACCATGACCAAGATGGACGGCCAGTTGAGACGTTTCATGAAGGCATTTTTCCTCTGGTCGGTCATTTCTTCTCCCACTCCAACACCCGATACTTAACAGCGTAGGCCAGCCCCCGTAGACTCTACAGACCCTAGCCGCCAAAGGATTTTGTGGGCAACAGAGTAGTCAGCAGTGGACTGTCATGGACTTCATGAGAAAGTGTCCGTCCTGTGGGCGGAGGCTCATTGTCCGCCACACGAGCAAGAAGCTGATTGGTTCCGAGAGGGACGCGGAAAGGATCTTGCATGACATAGTCGTTGTCAATCGTGGAGGTATGACCTCATCAGGTTCTGTGTGGGCGTCCGCCAACGCTATGACTGTGGAAGAGGTGCCTATCGAAAGAGAGGAGTTCGAAGTCTCTTACGAGTGCAGGCATTGTCACCACAAGTGGTCCGAGACTTTCACCAAGGTCAGCAGGGGTATGTAGCCCCCAAGTCAACATGGAGAACGAACACTTGAAGACCTAACGGATCCTGATTATCCACTTGTCCCATCCCCGACCTCTTGGGCCACTTAGCTGAAGAAAGGATAATTGGTGGGACCTGAATGTCCGAATCAGGGAGGTTAGCAGGTTGGAGTTGAACTCGCTCGCCGCCTGTATGGTCGTGGGAGGCCTTGTGGCCGCGATACTCGTTGACGCCTCCTTCCTTTTCGTCGGCAACTGGTGGAGCGGCCCCGTAATTGGGCTGTTGGTCTCGGTTGCGATACTCCTCGCAATCTTCGGCGGGGTTGCACTCTTTGTCCTGAATTCCGTGATTGGAATAGCAAGAGAATGGTAGCCAACTCCGACATCCGCACGTCCCTGGCTCAAGCTGTGCGACAGAACGTCGGCGTGAGCTTACCCGCAGTGGCGAACAGGAAAAGGGCAAAGGGTTTACTGCGCCTCCGCCGAGGAAGGCCACCTCGGGCATCCGTATAGACCATGAAAATGGTGCAAAGAACACAGAAGGTGTAGGGTCGAATCAATGCCTCAAATCACGCGCCTACTGCGTGGGTTGCCAGACTCTTCGATGCATGGAGGGGTGACCTCGAATCCCTCTCCCTTGCGGCCCTGGCCAGGATCAGGGCAGCGACCGCGGAGGCCATCACTTGGATTTTTCGATCGCCACGTCGATGTACGCTTCAGCGTCGTAGAGCTTGCCCTGCAACCCCCTGTGACTCCCGCTCTTCCGGACGAGGTGCGGGCCCTCGACCTTCCTCGCGATGTACACGACTCTCCTCCCGGCTATTCCGTCGCCTTCGTCCGTAAGCAGTGTCACTTGGACCTCGCCTTTACCATGCCCTGGGCTTCCAGCATCCTGGCCGCCTTGAAGGCGACGTCCAGCTCCAGACCCAGCTCCTCCGCCAGCTCGCTCACGTAGTGCGCACCGGGGCTCTTCGAGAGATATCGGTCCATCATCCTGGCGGCTCCCTTGACCGAGACGTCTCTGACCTCTATCATCTTGCTCCCCAGCCTGTCATTCACGTGCTGCTCGATCGCTTCGCGTATGAACTCGTTCCTCGAAGCGTATCGGAGCCCGGAGACCGCCCTGTCCAGCTTCGCCGCCAGGTCGGCCGGAATCCTGACTGGCACTATCAGTTGCTTGCGGTTGAGAGTCCGCCTCGCGTTGTCAGCGACGGCTGCGGCGTAGGCCATCCTACTGCGTCTCCTTGCTTACGGCTTGGGGTTGCATCGGGCGTATACAGTGTATACGCGTATATAAAAACCACTGGCAGAGGCCGCCATGAGCATCGAAACCGTAAAGCTCTCCCTGGGTCAGTTTCTCAAGCTCGTGGGCGACGCAGACGGGTTTCCAAGCTCGACGCACGTCTACTGGAACGGCGGTCGGCTCTTCGCAATCACAGTCATTGCTGTTCTTTGCGTGGGTATTGTCTATACAGCTTATGAGTACGGAGAACCGGAAAACTCCGTGACGATGCAGTCAAATCAGCTCACAGCCCTTCTCAAGGGGCATTTGAACAACTCAACGTTGATAACGGTTATGGGATTGACTCTCAGCCAGAGTAGGAATTCCAACGCCGATGCCTCGTTTACACTAGTTATGTCTAACCAATCAAACAACACGCTTTCTCGTTTGGTTGTGCTGTTCTTTCCAAGAGAATCTGCGAATGGAGCCATTAGTGTGTCGATGGACCGAACAATTTTGAATCCTCGCGATGTTTCGTTTGGAGCTACAAACGTCCCAAGATGCTCGCCGGGGGAGACATACCTGTTCGCTGTGAGCGTCAGCTGACTTGTGCGGTGGCGAGATCCCAATTCAGCCAATCGCAGGAACTTGGATTACGCCGGAGACTCCCCGAACGTCCCTTTGCCCAACCGCCCGCACCGACACCCTCTCCATCGCCCTGGCCGGGTGTGCGCTTATTAGTGCGGGCCAGAGTGATGTTTGTCGAGGATAGGATGCCGAGGCCTGTCACTGATGATGACGTGAAGCGCGGAATGGCGAAGTTGGATAGGCTACTTGCCAATCCTTCCGAGTTCGAGAGATGGGCCAACGAAACTCTCGACAAGGCTCGGAAGCTCAAACGATGAGCTGGGAAATCGATTCCAGAATCGAAGAGTTGGTCGAGGCCCTTATTCCCGTAGTCAAGAGACGTGTCATGAGCTCGCTCGAACGGTCCCCCGAGGATTTTGTACAAGAAATTCAGACTCTTGCGAGTCTCCTCACCATCAGAAGGAATATCGGCCACGGGTGAACGGTCCCTCAATTTCCGAAGGCTTCAGAATAACAATGGATGGTAGATGCGCTGGTCGCGATCACGCTCGTCAAGCTCCTACGACGCGATACCTCGTAAGCGTGTCACCGGAATCGTGACCTGTGCCCGACCTGCCCGCGAAGACAAGCTCTGCTTGACGCTCGCGTTACCCCTTATTTTCAATCATAGGAATCGCGTTCCCAGCTCAAGTAGCCCAGGCCGAGTCGAAACGATTGCGTGATGCATCGATGAAGGTATGTGTGATCTTCGACACCAGGTACGGCAACACGGAAAAGATAGCGAAGTCGCTCGACGCTGGGCTCAGGAAGGCAGGGATAGAGACTGCGTGTCTCCATGCCAAAGACGTTGCCGTCGACTCACTGAAGCAATACGACTTGATCTGCATCGGTGCCCCGACAGAGGCGTTCTCCGTGTACAAGCCGATGAAGGAGTTCCTTGGCAAGCTCGAGGGCACTGACCTGTCCGGAAGGTACGGGTTCGCGTTCGACACGAAGCTCGATTCCAGGTTCTCCGGCAGCGCCGCGGGGTTCATCGAGAGAAAACTGGGTGGTCTGGGCCTTCAGGTCATAGCGCCACGCGAGTCGGCAACCGTCTCCACCGTAAAGAATAAAGACGCAATCGATGGCGCGAGGCTCAAGGAAGGAGAGGAGAAGAGGTTCGAGCAGATTGGAACACAGGTTGGAGCAGCCCTTGCTGCCGCGGGAAGGGTAATCATGGCATGAGCCTTGCAAGTGAGAGCCTGCGGCAGAGCCAGCCTCCAGGGAAGTACGAAGGTCCCATCGTACCCGTCGTTCTTTCGATCCTCGGCATAGTAGTGTGGCTCGTCTTCATCCTGTTCTACGCGCTCTACTGGTCGAGCGGCTTCAGCCTGTTTCAGAACGTCATCGTGGCCATCGTCTCGCTTGCTATAGCCGGTCTGCTAATCGGTCTGATGTGGATGCCTTGGTATCGCGTGACTGGCGAGCGGCGCTGACACCTTCCTTCCAGCATTGGTGAATAACGGAGCTTGACTTCAATCGAGCAGTTCTCCGGCCGGAGATACATCAACCTAGAATCATACAAGAAGAATGGGGAGCCGAAACTGACTCCTGTCCAGTCATTGGAGCATGACGGCCTGATCTACATGCGCACCGACCCCACGACGTGGAAGGTCAAGCGGATTCGGAGGAACTCCCACGTCCGAGTTGTACCATCCAGCATGAATGGGAAGCCGATTGGGACATGGGTCGAAGGGGAGGCGCGTATGCTGGAGGGAGAAGAAAGGGATCAGATGCTGAATGTCTTCAGAAAGGAATACGGAGGAATCGGATTCTCAATGATGGGTTTTGTCGGCCGGCTGAGAGGAGAACGAATGACAGCCATCATTTCAATCAAGCTCTGACGCATTGGGTAGGGGCTTGGAAAGGTTATTCTTGGAGTAGCTACGTCTAGCCACCAATGAAGCCGGAGGACGTCGAGACTTGGAGACGGGCGCTGCTCAGGTTCAGGGAGCGGAAGGACGAGTTCTTCAGGAGCGACCACGACTCACCGCTGGGCCACGACGGCCAGGGGATGTTCGCAGGCCTGAAGTACTTCGAACCTGACCCAGATTTCAGGCTCGAGGCGAAGCTGCAAAGGTACCCCAGCCCCGACAGCGTGATCATGGCCACCAGCAAGGGCACCCGCCAGCTCTTCAACAAAGTCGGCTACTTCGAACTGTCCATTGACGGCCAGCAAGTGAAACTCCAAGCCTACCAGTCGGCCGAAAGGGAAGACGCGAACATCTTCATTCCCTTCAGGGACGCCACCTCCGGGAGGGATAGCTACGGAGCTGCGCGGTACCTCGACCTCCAAGTTGAGCACGATGACCAGTACGCGGTCGACTTCAACTACGCCTACAACCCCTACTGCGCCTACAGCGAGGACTACATCTGCCCCCTTCCGCCGCAGGAGAACTGGCTCAAGGTGTCGATCCGAGCGGGCGAGAAGAAGTACCACGACTAGATTTGGCTGGGCGATAATCTCCTGGCATCATCGTGTTCTATCTGGCCTCCCACGTCCTCCAATCGCCGTCCCTCGCTCCATGGACCTTGAGGATGTGCGCCTTCAGCTCGTCCGCACCCTCACACGTGAAACCGCAATAACACTTCTTCATTGCTGCGCTCGAACCATCCGCTGCCGGAGACTCTGATATCCTGATGACCTCTGTCACTCTCCGAGCCTCTCGAGCACCTGCATGGCCCGCAGCGTAATAATCTTGCTCGGCTCTCCGACCGCTTCGAGCGCGATGTACCTGATCGAGGGCTGGTCTTTCTCGAGGAGCCAGTCCAAGGTCTTCTTGGACTTCACACCGTCTTGCGCCTCCGCCTGGTATTAAAGACAGGCAGGGCTAGCTC
This sequence comes from Nitrososphaerales archaeon, assembly GCA_032906765.1. Taxonomy (NCBI): domain Archaea; kingdom Thermoproteati; phylum Nitrososphaerota; class Nitrososphaeria; order Nitrososphaerales; species Nitrososphaerales archaeon. Next base: position 216,031 of record JAJTZB010000003.1, on the reverse strand, counting down.
TTTCTCCTCCAACCGTAGAGAAGACCTATGACGCAACAGCAGCGCTTGCAGCGAGCAACGTTCCTATGAATGGCAGGAGCGCGATTGAGACCGCCAGCGAGACCCAGGGCAAGACCCTCTTGGCTCCCCTTTCCTTCAGCAGCTTGATCCCCGCTGCCGATCCCACCACGTACACCAGCACAGCAGCCCCGCTCGTCGCCAGGAAAGCAGATTGGATGTCGAAGCGCATGAAGTAGAACACGGCCAGGCTGAGGACGATCATCGCAAGGAGGGCTGCGAGGGCCCGACGAGGTACACCCGTCCTCGGGTCCACCGTTGCGAGAGCCCCTGGGAGGCTGCCGTCCCTCGCAGCCGCGTAGACGACCCTTGCCATCCCAACCGTGTACGCGTTCACCGTACTGAAGATGACGACAACCGCGAGGAGCGACACAGCCAGCCCCCCGTAGGAGCCGAAGACGTTCGACATCAATTCAGCGAACGGCGTCACCCCTCCGCCCGCAGTGTAAGCTCCAGTACCCACTATGGCAAACGCGACAGCCAAGTAGAGCGCGCCTATCAACAACACACTGAAGGTCACGCTCCTTCCGAAGTCCCGCTTCGGGTTCTCGAACTCTTCAGCCACATTTGACACGTTTTCGTAGCCCAAGTAGGACCAGACTATCAGGGCGGAAGCAACACCAACGGAGGCCAAGCCGTTCGGCAGTACCGGGACGAAGTTCTTCGCTTCGATTCTCGGGATCGACGCTGCGACCGCGAACGCCAGCATCAAGACGATCGTCGTAACCATCGCCACCTGGACCCTTCCGCTCAGCCTGATACCGAAGAGGTTGACCGCGTAGGCCATCAACAGGATGATGGCCGCTGCCGCGAAGACCCACTCCCTGGGCATCGGAAAAGCGAACGCGAGGTATGAGCCCGCCGCCAGAGTGATTGCCGGCGCCCCCATGACCACCCAGGCCACGAAGAGCCACGCCGTCATCGTGCTCACCCCGGGCCCGAAGCTCTCTCTTGCGAAGGAGTAGACTCCTCCCGAGTCGGGCCTGCGAGCCGACAGAGTGGCGAAGGTGTATGCGAACGGGTAGCTCGCGAGCGAGAGGAGGGCCCAGGCGAGCAGCGAGGCCGGGCCCGCTGTCCGGGCGGCCAGCCCGGGAATGACGAGTATGCCTGCCCCGAGGACGGAGCTTACGTAGATTGCGACGGCGTGTCGCAGCGTGATTACTTTGCGCAGACCTGTGGGGCCGTCCTTTTGGCGGTCGTCAGGCATCTTGTTAGGGGCCGGGAGTTTTCTGGATATAAGATAGCAGGGGCGAATCGACACGAAGGGGAGGGAAAATCGAAAGTGTTCTGTCTGGCCGACCTGATTCGGTTTCGCTTTAAGTATCCAAGTCGCGGGCGATTGCCGTTTGAGGCATCGGGTAAGGACGGCGCGTGCCGCACCCGTCGTCGTCGCTATCTTGATAGCCGCGGCCTTTCTCCTGGCAGCCAGGCCGGCGCCCGCAGCCGCGGCCCAGGTTCCGCTCACGGACAAGTACATCATGGCGTTCCTCGCCTGCAACACAGCCACGTCTGACTGCTCCAACCCTCAGAACCACGAGACCTACCTGGCCGAATCAAACGACAGCGTCTCGTGGTCCTCCGTCTCTGGCTTCAGGCCGTACCCGGGTAGCGTCCCAGACGTCACCCGGAGAGGTAACACAGTGTACCTCTACAATCCCGGCACCCTCGTCCGCTTCCACCTCGATACGGGCATCGAGGACGCTCCGATCTCTGTAGGCCTGCGCTTCAGCAACGGGACTTCGGCCACCTTCGTCGACCCGAGCCTCTTCCTCGACGCGAGCGGTACCCTGCACCTGTTCTACCTGCCGGGGATTAGCGGGCAGGACCCGGCGCAGTGCGCGGTCGGCCAGTCCACCTGCACAAAGCACATCATGAGCGCGACTGAGGTCGCAGGGAGCGACGGGAACTCCTTCCTGACAGACTCTGGAACGAGGGTCGACTTCTCCATAAGCGGCTGCTGCTTCTCCGACCCGGCCGTATTTCAGGGGCCCAACGCCTACTACCTGTATGTATCCGAGGGCCAATCCGTCCTCGCCTTCGAATCAACCAGCCTCACTGGGCGTTACTCGCCGGTTCAGGGCCTGAGCGGAGGGACGCTGGTCCCGCAGGGGGTGGGCGGCGTTCCCGCTGGCTACTACGACAGCTCCTCCGGTATGTACTGGACGTTCGTCAGCCAGGGTTCGACTACGGCCGTGATCGCGCGCGCTTCAACTTCGAGCATCAGTTCCCCCATACGCGCCGCATCCTTCTCGACAGTCCTCTCAGGGTGCAACCTCCCGCAGCTCGGCTGCTCATACCTTGTGGCGAGTCCGGGCTTCCACGCGAACTCAGTCGGTTCGGCGACCACCTCCTCACGCTCGTCGTCAACTTCGACCGGGTCATCGCAGGCGACCTCGACGTCACTATCTGCACCCATATCTCTCTCTGTCAACAGCGCGACAACGAGCTCCCCGTCCCAACAGGCTTCGGCCGGACAGACTCCAGGCCTGCCAGTTGCGGAGCTGGCGCTTGTCGCCGTTGCCGTTGCGGTCGCGATTGTGCTAGGAGCGATCAGGATTCGCGGCAGGCGTCCTTCAGGCTAGGGTAGGAACACAGCAGAGGCGACGACAGAGGTCCAGATGCCCGCCTTGTCGCCCGTCGCTGACTGCGTGATGTCCGTCGTCTTGATCATGAGCCCGCTCGCCTGAAAGAGCTGCTTCCTCTCGTCCCACGCAGTCGACGGGTCGAAGGTGATACCCATGGTGGTCGCCAGCATAGTGGCAGCCATGTCCTCCGCGTAGTCCCCCGCCGCTTCGTCCGTCTGCCCGAACGAGTGGTGCTCTAATATCCGATTGTGGGTCGTAAGCGAGAGACACGAGTACGGATAGAGTCTGCAAAGACTGTGGGACATTGTTGACGGAAGAGAATTGGCATTTGTCAGCTCGTGCGGACCACTACTACCGTTGCAAGGTCTGCGTTAGGAGGCGGGTAAGAGAATGGCGAGTGAAGAATCTTGAGCATGTCAAGCAGTCCCGCCGGGGTTCAGAGTGCTCTGCATGAACTGCGCGTTTATTAAGAGGTGCGGGAAGGTTGGTGAAAGTGTCGAGCCAAGAATACTTCCACAACTACTACTTGAAGAACAAGGAAAGATTCAGGGAGCGGAACAAAACCAGCCATGCAGAATTTTATGCCCAACTACGCTCGGAAGTTCTCAGCCATTACTCCCATGGCATGAGATGCCAGAGGTGCGGCTTCGGCGATGAACGAGCACTATCAATTGACCATATCAAGGGCGACGCCAAACACAGACAGAACCCGAAGAACAGTGGTTACGCCCTCTATCAAATGCTCAGAAAGAAAGGCTTCCCCGACGGGTTCCAAGTGCTATGCGCTAACTGTCAGGCAATCAAAAGAAGGGAGAATCAAGAATCCCGCAAAGCGTAGTCAGTTCGTCAAGATGGCAGATGGGTGAAGCGAAGCGTAGGCAAGGAGGTAAGGCACGCGAGATGACTACGGAATGAAGATCGCTCCCGCGACCACTGTTGTCCATTGACCCTTCTGCGCTACCGCGCTTTGGGTTATGTTGGCTGTCTTGATGATCTTCCCGGAGGATTTGAAGACTTGCTCGCGGTCATCCCACGAGGTATTCAAATCGAAGTCTAATCCCAATGTCGAAGCGAGCATCTGGGCCGCCAAGTCCTCGCTGTATTCTCCGGCCTCTTCCTCGGTTACACCAAACCCGTGCCACTCCGAAAGGTAACCGTAATCAGAGGGGTTCGAAGGGATTGCCACTCCGATGGATGACGCCAGCAGCCTGCGGGGCTCGTTGGTTGAGTTCCTTGCGAGGACGAGGAAGACAATCTCGCCCGGCTTGAGCAACTCTATCCCCTGCTCTCTCGGGACTTGTTTGCACCCCGGAGGGATGATGCTAGAGACAGTTACGAGGTTGAACCCGCTGATGCGCGCGTCGCGCAAGGCAATCTCAAACGAAGAGAGATTCTCCTTGTGCTTTCCCACGCCTTTGGTGAGGAAGAAGGAACGCGGAATCAACTAGCACCAAGCCATTCTATTCACGATTTAAGGTTGCGGGCATTTCTCAAGGATGGAAATCCGTTCGAGGTTCAGCCTGAAATAGGAGCTCCGACTTGATTGTACAGGAAAGCATGAAGACGCTCGGCGGCCTGGTCTACGTGACCTCTGAGGAGATGAGGAGGATCGACGAGGCAGCGATAGAGGAGTATTCGGTCGACGTGCTCTCACTGATGGAGAACGCAGGAGCTGCGACTGCGGAGATGGCAAGGCGGATGCTCGGCGGTGGCCTCGCGGGGAAGCGCGTGGCCTGCATCGTCGGCAAGGGGAACAACGGGGGCGACGGGCTGGTCGCTGCAAGGCACCTCCACAACTGGGGGGCTAAGGTGAGCGTTGTCCTGAGCGGCGTGCGGGCGGATCTGGGCGAGCTACCCGCAAGACAGCTTCAGGCTGTGGAGAAGATGGGTTTGTCCGTCGTCGAAGGCGGCGGGGACCTCGGGAGCTTCGACCTCCTCGTCGACGCTCTTCTCGGCTACAACGCCAAGGGGGACCCCAGGGAACCCATGGCTGGCCTGATCCGACGGGCGAACGGGTCGGGCATTCAGATCCTCGGCCTTGACATCCCTTCGGGGCTCGACCCGACAAGCGGCTTGCCGAACAACCCGTGCATAGAGGCGAAGGCGACGCTCACCCTCGGGTTCCCGAAGACCGGCTTCCTGAACCCTGCATCGCGGCGTTACGTGGGTGAGCTCTATCTCGGCGACGTCTCGATACCCAGGGAGTTATACAGAAAGTACTCGCAGTCTACTCCGCCGTTCGAGAGCGGCGCAATCGTGAGGGTCCAGCTTCCGCCTTGATTGCCTGGAGAAGAGGTGGCACAGGGTCGTGCGATTCGCTTAAGACGAGGCGCGCCGACCCTCCTCAATGGCCGCTCCCTCCGCCTCGGTAATCCGCAGCCTCCCTAAGTGCGACCTGCACAGCCACATCGACGGTTCGATTCCCCTTGGCGAGCTATTCCGCATAGCCAGGCGGCACAGGCGGACGATTACCACACAGAGCGGGACTGAGATTGACAGCGTCTCGGCGTTCGCGAGGCATGTGAAAGGCCCCGGATACGACTCGATGCTCGAGAACATAGTGGAGCGGTTCTATCCGATCACAAACCTGATGCAAACACCGGAGATACTGAGGGACGTCGGGAGGTCCTACGTCGCGGGGCTGAAGCGCGACAACATTGCCTATGCCGAAGGCAGGTTCGCCCCCCAGTACCACACGAAGGAAAGCCTCCCGCTGGAAGAGGTGATCGAGAGCATGGCCGAGGGGCTGGCGGAGGGATGCGAGAGATACGGGGTGAAGGTGAAGCTGATAGTCGCGATTGGAAGGGAGTCCAAGCCTGAGTTCGGCCAGAAGGTCGCAAAGGTGGCTGCGGGGAGCCGCTCAGTAGTGGCCCTAGACCTCGGTGGCCCCGAGGCAGGGAACCCGCCTGAGAAGTTCCGCGGAGCCTTCAAGCTGGCGGCAGACGGTGGGCTGAAGGTCACGGTGCACGCCGGAGAGGGCGCAGGCTCAGTGGAGCAGAACCTGAAGAACATCAGGACGGCCATCTCCGACATCGGGGCCCAGCGCGTGGGCCACGCGATAGACCTGGCCAAGGACGAATCCTTAGTCAGTCTGGCGATGGAAAGGTCGGTTACGATAGAGATGAACCCCGTCTCGAACATGGTCCTCGGGAAGATTCGTGGCCCCTCGGACTTGGCCATCGACAGGCTGCTGAAGGAGGGCGTCTGTGTCACAGTCAACTCGGACGACCCAGCCCTGTGGCCCAGGGGGTGCGTATCTGACGTCTTGATCAGTGTGTGCAGGGCCTACCGCTTCGGCCTCGACGCTTTGGACATCCTCGTAACCAACTCCATCATGGGGGCATTCGCCGGAGAGAACGAGAAGGCGGCCCTTCTGGAGGAGTATCACGCCGTAAGGAAGAAACTTTCCTAGCGGCTCACATGCTCGAGCCCTGAGGCTGCTCGCACGCGAAAGCTGACGGATAGATATTGCCGGGCTGGGCTGTCACCTGGTCCACATGGTAGACTATTGTGAACTCCGTCATGTTCACGTTCGACCGCACCGCAATCGCAAGGTCGACGCTGCTGACCGACGTTCTGGGCGCGCTGATCTTGAACGGCAGGTCAATTATCTGTCCCTTGACTACCGAAGTTATGCCCAGACTGCAGACGGGCGTGTTCGCCGCGTCCGTCGTTGGCGACGTCAGCTGTGCGTAGAAGGGCGTGAAGTTTCCCGTCGAAGTCCACTGGACCTTGAGGTAGAACTCGGTTCCGTTGAAGTTCGTGGCGACGACGGAAGCGTATTCGGCGAATGGTTTCTCCTGCGTCGGGAAGCTGTCGTTGGTGTAGGCGAGGTAGCCGAGGAAGAGCCCGAATGCGGCCGCGCCGATCACCGCCACCACCACTATGAGCTTCGCCCAGCTCACTCCGCTGCCACCTTGACGGTTCATCACTCTATCTCAAGTCGTCTAGCTTTGACACTGGGCGCATGAGGGAGAGCATCCTGTCAAAGTAGGCGCCGAGGGACTCCCTGAACTCCTTCTCCGTCCAGTCGGCCCTCGCGTTCTCCAAGAACCCCTCCAGCCAATCGAACTCCTGTTCTGCGAACTCTCCCAGAGAGGAGAGGAATCCTTTGTTCCTGTAGAACATCTCGCCGTCTGCCTCGAACAACTTCCTGCGCTTCAGCGACGCGATGGCGAATGTATTCCTGCAGAGGAGGGCAGCGTCGAGAACCGGGTCGCCGGAAGGCCTGTCGGAGACCCACTCAGTGAAGAAGCGCCTGGCGTTCTCCAGCTCCCTCTCCTCCATGGAGGCGAACACGATGTCGTCGACCAGTATGTTCTGGAGGTGGTTGAAGGCGTCAATCAGGTACTCGATCTCCTTCGCCCGAAGGCCCTCGCTGGTCTTCATCTTCTCGAGGAGCTCCTCCAGTATCTCTGTGTTGTGGGAGTGCGCACCCTTCTCAGTGAAGTAGATGTGCGCCAGCTCGTGAAGGACTAGCCCACCGAGCATCTCAGAGTCGAGCGCCCATTCCGAGATTACTATCTTGTGCGCTTCCCCCTCCTTCTGAGCGTAGCCCATTATCGCAAGCTTCGAGTCGACCGACAGCGAGACCTTCGACCTGACTTCGAACCCCTTGGACCTCATCCTGTCGATCGCCCAGCTCAACGTGTCCTGGAGCGACCTGTCGGTTCTCGCCGTTGGCATGGAGCGGCGCGAACCTGGCGGCTACGGATAAACCTCTCGGTCGCGTGTCCCTGTTGGCTCTCCGCACGAAAACTATTCTATCTGTCCTCATGGTTTCCCGTGGCGCGGGGATGAGTACTTGATCAGGCGCTGGGCCGCCAGCACACTGGCCATCTGCGGCGGGGCTCTGATGGTGGCGAGCGGTTTCGGGACGCGCGGCTTTCTCCTCACTGCACTGGGGATTGTCGAGGGAGAGATACCGAGATACATCGGAGGCGTCGTCGGGCTCACCGCCACCCTGGTAGTGACAGCCCTCGCGATACTCATCGCACTCGGGGGTGTCACTGTCGCTCTCGGCGGAGTCGCGCTCCTCGTGGGGCACGTGTCCACGGGCAGGTTCCTAGTCTACATAGGCGGCGGGACGGGGTTCCTCGGTCTCCTCGTGTCATTCGCCTTCGCGGCTCTGCAGGCCGGCCCAGCGGTCGGGTTGAGCTACGCGCCGTACTGGGCTGGGCTGGTGCTCGCGATTGTGGCTCGCCGGATTGCGAAGTAGCTATGACTGGCCAACCAAGGAGTGGACTTTACGCGAGGCCGGGTTCTCGGCCGTCTTCGCTCAGTGGTATATTGTCTCGGCGCTCGGCGGGTTGGCCTGGGGAGGCTCCACGATCTGTGACCTGAGCTCGTCGAGTCTTGCCTCGAAGCCAATCATGGAGGACAGGACCTCGAGCATCTTGACTACGGAGCGTGGGTGGGGGGCTGGTTCTCCATGGTCCACGGAGACCTTGTAGCCCCTGATACCGTACTCCTTCGCCATTCCGACGACCATCGAAGCGAAGAACGGGGCAGGCTCACCTGCGATCATCTTCACGCCCCCTTCCTTCAGCGCCTTGACCCCAGCCGAGTCCGTGGCGAACCCGTTGACTACGGGGTCCTGGAATTGAGGGACAGGGTTCTCTGTCCACCTGGCACCAACAGAGTAGAGCTCCCTCACCCCGGCGGCCTTGGCGAACGAAAGGATCAAGCGGGTGACCTCGTACTGGTCTTCCATCGGGCTCGAGTCGCCTGCGAACAGCAGAACGTCTCTCCTGCCCCTGCTCAGGTAGATTCTGCACGCGAGCAGCGTCGAGATTCCGTCGTCCCTCACGAGGACCTCCGGCGGGAAGGAGGACGAGTGCATCACGGCGACCTCTTCGAACTTCATCGTCTTCAGCATGTGCTTCGCCAGCTCCCTCCCTTGCGAGTACAGCTGCCTGTACTGGGGAATCGAGGTCGAGACTGCCACGAGCAGCACCGGTCTCTTGTACCTCCGGTTCCTCTGCGCCTCGAAATTCAGCCACAACTGGGTTCAGCCGTCCTCGGAGTTTCGTCGCTTATTTAACCATCCGAGCAGGTGCTGTCAAAAACTCGGGTCTCCGCAGGCAATCAGGGCGGTGTCAAGGGTCGGGACTCGGGAGCGGGTTCGGTTTGTCCCTACCGACCCATCGCCTTCAGGATTTCCTTCGCGCGATCAAGCCTTCCCCGCTCGTAATCGTTCGACGGTTTGTATTTCAGCCAGCCCTTCAGAGGCGCGATTCCGCTCGTCTGGTAGACCGAATCCGCGTGGTTCTTTCCTCGCTCGTATGCGTCCCTTCCGTCCTGCGGTTTCCCTTGACCGCAGAGCGGGCATATCTTGGAAGGCGACTCCGACACATGGCCGCACGAATAGAGCAAGTCTCGCGCTGGCCTCGGAGGGACGGTTTCCTAAACTTTCGGTTGATGGGTTCGCCCATTCACAGGAGGAGAACGCATGACACTCAAGACCGTAAAGGCGCGGAAGCGGAGAAAGCAACGAGAGGAAGACGAATCGTTGCGCTTCTGGAGGATTCCCTTTGACTGGTAGCCTCAGAAGGGGGCGCTGGTAGATGGAATGGCACTCGGTTTATCGTTCATTCCGAGACTTCGAGTGGAGACTCTACAAGGGAGAACTCGTCTTTATAGCATGTCTAGGCTATGTGATTGCGTTGGCTAGCGTCTTCTTCGAGCCTAGCCTTGGGTTGGCCGCTTTCTCTCTACTGATGTGGATAACGATGCCTTGGGCCTTCGCCGAGCACATGAAGGCCGAGAGGGAGAAGCTCTACCTCGTCTTGAGCCAGAGGCTATTCTTCACGTCGGGCTTAATCTTCGTCGCCACGGTAATAATAGACCTTTTCCAAGAGCCAGCCCCTTCGGCGACAAGCGTCCCCCTCACTCTCTATTTTGGCGCGGGCGCGGTCGCCCTCTTCCTCGGCATGTTCTTCGCTTACCTAGTAGTGGAGTCTTACACGAACTACTGGGGAGTCAAGAAGTTCATGGTATTCGGCGCGGCCATCCAAATCGGATACGCCGTTTCGCTTATGGTGTTCGGTTCGTTTTACGCCTTCGAGTTCTTCTACCTGAGCCCCCACTTCTCGGTTCTGCCGTTGCTCTATCAAGCGTATGTCGTGTCTCTCCCAATTGCAGTTGCATTCTCCGTCTATTGCTTGGCTAGAGCAATCAGGATACAGCCGCGGGGCTTCATTTGGATGACTCTACTATTCACTGCTCCCTTCCTATTCCGCATCCTCCTCTTGATTCTCCGAGTGAGTCAGATATCTTCATGACTTCGATAGATACTCGCTCAAAATTGTGCGAACCGTCTCGGGTATCGTGTCCAAGAGCCTCTTCTTTCGTTCCTGTTCCAGTTTCCTCTCCATCTCTTCCGTTATCGAGAGCATGTATCTCTTCAAGGCCATGCTTATCAGCCATAGGTATCAATAGATACTTTTATAAGGGTTCGCGTGATACCTATTGATAGCGATAAGCACATGGACACGAGAGCCAAACTCTTGGAGGTTCGCGCCGTGAAGGGCAACCAGATTGCCCAGACGGTCGGCCGAGTCCGACGCATCAGCGAGGGGGAATATGCAGTCCACTCGCAGAGGTCGGACGATTGGTATCAGGTCGTCGCGACCGAGGCGGGGTTCAACTGCTCGTGCCCAGACTTCACGAACCGAGCCATCAAGTGTAAGCACATCTTCGCGGTCGAGTTCAGCCACGTTCTAAGACAAACTGTCGAGCAACAGGTCAAGATAGAGCCGTTGGACATCCAGTCGTGCCTCTACTGCTACTCCAAGAGCATCATCAAGAGAGGCGTGAGGCACAACAAGAACGGAGACATACAGAGGTTCCTATGCCACGACTGCGGTAAGCGGTTTACTAAGAACCTCGGCTTCGAGGGCATGAAGGCCAGCCCTCAGATGATAACGAGCGCCCTCCAACTCTACTTTACTGGCGAGTCTCTAAGGAACACCCAGAAGTTCCTCGCGCTCCAAGGAGTCCAAGTCTCGCATCAGACCATCCACAACTGGATTAGGAAATATGTCGGGCTGATGGAGAAATACCTCGACCAGATTCAGCCGAACCTCTCCCCGACTTGGAGGGCAGACGAACTCTGGATTAAGGTCAAGGGAGACATGAAGTATCTGTTTGCGATGATGGACGACCAAACCCGCTTCTGGATTGCTCAGGAGGTCGCGGACTCGAAAGAGAAGCACGACGCGAGGACTCTGTTCCACAGGAGCGCCGAAGTCGCGGGGACGAGGCCGAGGCTGTTGATTACCGACGGCCTTCGCTCATACAACGACGCGTTCAAGAGAGAATACACCACCCATTTCACTTCGACCAACCCCATCCACGTCAGGGAGATTGCCATCACGGGGAGGATGCACAACAACAAGATGGAACGCATGAACGGCGAAGTCAGGGACAGAGAGAAGGTGATGCGGGGTCTAAAGACGACCGACAGTCCGATACTCAAGGGGTATCAGTTGTTCCACAACTACATCCGACCGCATGAGGCGCTGGACGGAGACACGCCAGCCGACCGATGCGGTATCAAGGTTGAGGGGTCAAACAAGTGGCTGACAATCATCCAGAACGCCTCGAAAGTCCCGAGGCTTGACAGCGAGACGAAAACAAGGGAGAACCCGCAGACTTGACAGAACCTCCGAGCATTTTTCTTAAATAAGCGGGAGCAAAGTCTTTTCCAACCCGTTCATGAAGGCATACTGGACAACGCTATCCCATAACGGAGTCTGCTTCCCAGACCTCTACGCGCCGGCCGGGCTCGCTGTCAGAGTGAAGGGGAGGGAGGTCAAGCTCTCCCCGCTCGCAGAGGAGATGGCATACAGCCTGGCGAAGAAGAAGGACACGCCGTACATACAGGACCCGGTCTTCAGGTCCAACTTCATGTCTGACTTCGTCCTCCAGCTCCCTGACTGGTGCAAGGGCGCGAAGTACGAGGACGTCGACTTCACTGAGCTCTTCCGAAAGGTCGACAGCGAGAAGGCAGCGAAGGAGAAGATGAGCAAGGAGGAGAAGAAGGCTCAGGCCGCAGACCGCAAGAAAAGGAGGGAGGCCCTAAAGGAGAGGTACGGGTACGCCACTCTCGATGACCAGCGAGTCGAGATAGCCAACTACATGGTGGAGCCTCCCGGCCTGTTCATGGGGAGAGGCCTGCATCCCATGAGAGGGAAGTGGAAGCCGAGGGTGACCCAGCGGGACGTCATCCTGAACCTGGACGAGAAGACACACGTGCCTAGAGACTGGAAGAAGGTCGTCCATGACCACGAGTCGATGTGGATGGCGAAGTGGGTCGACAAGCTCACTGACAAGGAGAAGTACGTATGGCTCCACGAGAGCTCGCACATTCAGCAGTCTAGGAGCAAGGCGAAGTACGACAACGCCGCGAGGGTCGAATCCAACCTCAAGAAGATCGAGGCCAAGATCAAGGACGGGCTCTCGTCGGAGGATGCCAGGGAAAGGCAGGTCGCCACAGTCTGCTACCTCATCCACGTGTTGGGAATGAGGGTGGGGGACGAGAAGGACGAGGACGAGGCGGACACTGTCGGGGCGAGTACGCTGAGAGTGGAGCACGTGGACATTCAAGGGGACACAGTCGAATTCAACTTTCTAGGGAAGGACAGCGTCCTTTGGAACAAGAAGGACAGTCCGCCGCCCCAGGTCCTGAAGAACCTCCAGGAGTTCATGGCCGGGAAGAAGGCGGAGACCGAGATATTCCACGACGTCAGCTCTGGAATGGTCAACCAGTTCCTCTCCTCGATTGTCCCGGGTCTGACCGCCAAGGTCTTCAGGACGTACCACGCCACAGCAAAGACAAAGGAGGTCCTGCGCGCCAAGGACGTCAGAGAGTGGGACGATGTCGACAAGCTCTACTACGCGAAGGAGGCGAACCTGCAGGCAGCGATCTTCTGCAACCATCAGAGGACTCCTCCCAAGACATGGGAGCAGTCGTTCGAGAACAAGAAGCAGAAACTCGAAGATGCGAAGGGGAGGGAGAAGAGGGACGAGAAACGAATCAAGAAGCTGGAGAAGGAGTTGGACTTCTACGTCCGCACCAAGAACTACAACCTCAACACTTCCCTGAAGAACTACATAGACCCCCGCGTCTACAAGGCGTGGTGCGACCACGTCGGGCTAGACTGGGCCAAGATGTACTCGAAGTCGATGCAGAGGAAGTTCTCGTGGGTTGCCAACTCGGGGAAGAAGTGGGAACCCGAGGCGAAGTCCGTCGAGGTTGTGGCGAAGTCAGCGAGACCGGCCGAGGGCGCGCCATAGCTCGTCGGCAGGGGCCTCCCCGACCGTCTCCCTCTTTCCGTCCGCTCTGACCAAGAATCTCCCCCTTTTCCTGAAGCGCCCGACCCGCGTCACCTCCGCGACCTTCCCTATCGCGCGGGCCGCTGCACCCTGTTCGCTCTCGGGGACAGCGATGAGGAGAGACCCCGAGCCGATGAGTCGGAGTGGGTCCAGCGAGAACCTGCGGCAGACCTCGCGCGTCACCCGTGCGACTGGGACGTCCTCCTCGTACAGCTCGAACCCGAGGCCAGACGCGAGCGACATCTCGTAGGCAGCCCCCACGACTCCTCCCTCTGTGCAGTCGTGCATCGCGTGCACGTGACCGCTGCTGAACCCAGCAGTCGCTTCCTTCACTATGCTGAGCTCCTTCTCAAGCACGACCGCGTCTGAAGCGAGTCGGCTGGGGAGGGGCCGGCGAAGCCTTCTGGCCTCGCGTGCCAGCACGGCCGTGCCTTCTAGGCCTGCCGTCTTTGTCATCAGGATTGCGTCGCCAGCGGTAGCCATCTCAGATGACACGAAGCTCCTCACGAAGCTGAATGCCGTGACGACAACGATCGGCCTCTTGAGCCCCGGCGTGACCTCGGTGTGACCGCCGACGACCGAGATCCCGAGCCTCTTTGCGGCAGCATCCATGTCTGCAGCCAACCTGCCGAGCGTCTTGGAGGTGGAGTCTTCTGGCATCATTATGATCGACTCCATGAACTGCGGCGCGTTCCCGCTTGTTGCGACGTCATTTGCGCTCACGACGACGGCGTACTCTCCGATGCCCGATGAGACACCGGTTATTGGGTCGGAGGATACGATCATGTAACCTCCGTCGACCTTCACTGCTGCGAAGTCAACGCCCGGGTTGGGCCCTGTGAGCAACCTCGCTGAGGTGACGCCTGTCATCCGGAGGACTGTCTTGCCCAGAACCTTAATCGGGATCTTGCCGAATCCGAGTCTTTCCATGTCCCGGTCAAGCCTGGGCTGGCGCGGCTGCGCCTCTTCCTCCAGCTATTCTCTTGATGGTTCTTGAGAGCGGCACTGCAACAAGCAGCCCTACGAGCGCCTGCGTGATATTGAAGGGCACTTCGCCCGAAGCACTCACGAACCCGAGCTGAAGCGCGACGCTCTCGTATAGGAAGTAACCGACCACCATCTCTGCGCCCCCGATCAGTACTGCCAGTGCGGTCCAACCGACCTTCTCGTCCGCGGAGAGTCCCACCGCCAGGATCACGATGAAGATTGCCGCACCAAGCGCGAGCCAGAAGACCGTGGGCACACTGAAGCTCAGAGTCGCCTGCGGACCTATCGGGAAGCCGAGTGCGAGCTGGTATCCACCTGAGAGGTAGGTCGACCCCAGCCACGCCGCCAAAACTCCGACCGCTGCTCCCAATATGACAGTCGTCGCCCTCCATGCGGACCTCGGTAGGTTCGCAAGAGTCCTGCTGCTGAGGTAACCTACGAGGAACCCCTCAATTCCCTTGATTACGAGGGTCCCTGGGGCATAGCTTGGGAAGCCGAGCGAGAGGTCAGATAACATCGAGCCCACCCCGCCTGCGAACGCGCCCACATAGGGTCCCATCAGAAGCGCAGCTGTGTAGACCATGATTTCGCCCACGTTGAAGTACCCGCTCGTCACGGGAATCGAGAGGCTGAAGGCCATCGTCGCAGCTGCAACAAAGGCCGTGAAGACCGCTGTGCTGGCAACCGTCCTAGTGGCGGTCACCTTCTCCAGCTCACCTCGTCTGCCCCCGAACACGTGCGACAGTCCAGCGCCACGACGCGGACGCGCGGCTCCTTGACATATAAGTTGGAACCTATATATCGGTTGAACCAGCGAAGATGACACTTTTGCCCCTGCTCAGATGCGTCGCCTGCTCCGAGCTTCTTGAAAGCGAAGCACTCGAGCCGAGGTGCCCAAGATGTCGTTCAGCCCTCCTGCTGGAGGGCCCTCGGGTTGAGATCTCCAGGGCGGAAATCGAAAGACTGCCTCCAGGCGTCTGGCGGTATGGGGCGTTCCTTCCAGAACTGGCCGCCGGCTGGACGGTGAGTCTGGGGGAGGGAGGAACACCGCTTCTGAAAGCAGAGAGGTTGGGGAGGGAGCTGGGGCTCGACCACGTCCTGCTAAAGGACGAGACAAGGAACCCGACTGGCTCGTTCATTGATCGTGGTTCGACTGTCCTCGTGAGCCTGGCGGGACAGAAAGGTGTCAAGGCGATATCGTGCACGACAACAGGGAACCTGGGTGCATCGCTAGCCGCTTACTGCGCCAAGGCGGGCATCGAAGCTGAGGTTAGAATCCAGCTCCACGCTGACCGCGGAAAGCTATACCAGATGATTGCGTACGGCGCCCGGGTCGAAGCCAAGTCAATGACGGAGGTTGAATACGACCGACGCACGTTACAAGTCACGGCCGGTAACCCATACATCCTCGAAGGAGAGAAGACCACCGGTTTCGAGATCATCCAAGATCTGGGATGGCAGACACCAGACGTGTTGGTGGTGCCTGTCGGAACCGGAGGTCACATTAGCATGATCTGGCGCGCAATCAAACAACTGAAAGAGTGCGGGCTGGTTGCCAACTCCGCTTGCAGACTGGCCGGTGTCCAGGTCCGAGGCTCTGCCCCGACACCTTGGCGACGCGGCGGATCAGAGGAAGCGGCCAAGGTGCCCTTCACAGAACTCGAAGAGTCCGAGCCCATCTTCAGGAGCGCGGCTGACGAGGCGATCAGAGAGTCGGGCGGGTCTGGCATCGAGACGACCGCGAGGGAGATCATTCGCGCTACCGGTCTTCTTGCCAAGACGGAGGGAATCTTCGCGGAACCCGCATCCGCGTCTGTGATAGCAGCACTCGAATCCGCAAGGTCGCACGGACTCATTGACAGGGACGAAACCGTGGTTTGCGTGGTGACTGGCGCGGGCCTGAAAGACACAAGGGCGGTAGCGAGGATCGCCAGGGCTTCGAAGCATGTGGCCGTCAAGGAAGACATCTTCACCCCCGTGCAGGTCGGCCGAACGAAGCTTCACCTCATGGATCTCATCTTGGCCAAGCCGCGCTTCGGTTATGAGTTGTGGCAGAGCCTCAAGCAGGAGAGGGCGATGACGACTGCGAGCGTGTACCAGCATCTGGCCGAGCTCGAAGGCCTCGCCCTCGTGAGAAGGTCAGGCATCAGGACAGTCAACGGAAGGGAGAGGGTGTTCTACGAACTAACAAAGAAGGGGTCGGACTTCTTGAGACTCGCCGGAAGAATTGGCGC
Organism: Nitrososphaerales archaeon; assembly: GCA_032906765.1. Classification (NCBI taxonomy): domain Archaea; kingdom Thermoproteati; phylum Nitrososphaerota; class Nitrososphaeria; order Nitrososphaerales; species Nitrososphaerales archaeon. The sequence continues at coordinate 199,830 of JAJTZB010000003.1, read as the reverse complement.
GTGACTCCCTCTTGCCCTGTGCCGCCGGGAAGGTGAGCTCTCGCTGGCACCGCAGAGGTGGCCGAGCGCATCAATCCAGAAGGCCCACCAGCTGCGAGAGGCTCTCGCAGACGAAGAGCGGTTCCACGTTAGACGGGAGCTGCTCTCCGTACCTGTTCACCCAGGCCGAGGCGATGCCGAGCTGTCCGGTGGGGGCTATATCGTGGAAGAGGCTCTGGGCGACATGAAGCAACTCCTTCTTGTTCGCGCCGGTCTTCTCGAAGAACCTCATCCAGTGGCCGTATGATGGCTTGTACGACTTCACCTCCTCCGCAGTCACGAAGCCTTCCACTTCCAGCCCGTGTCTCCGAATCGTCTCTCTCAGGAGGTCTTCGTCGACGTTTGAGAGTATGTACCTCTTATATCCCATTTCCCCCAGTGCTCTCAGCGAATCTGTGGTGTCCTTGAACGCCGGCCATTCAGGGACCGAGGCTGCGAACTTCGCTGAAGCCTCTTCGGAGGCCGGCGCCCCAAGGTCCCGCGCGAGCTTGAGCGCTGTCCCCTTCAGCACCTCCCTGTACCTCTTGTAGGCCCCTTCTTGCGCCTTTTCAGCCTCCACATATCTCTCCATCAAATCGCCCTCGTCTGTGTGGGGAAGCCTGAACGATTCCTCGAGCGACCGCACAATCCCTGCCTTCCAGTCGATCAGCGTGCCGTAGCAGTCGAATGTCAGGTAGGTGAAGTCCTTAATCTCCATGCACCCCTTACGGCCATCACTAGCGCGAATATGCCCAACGCCGTCGGAAGCCAAAGTGCGAAGCCCACCAGTGAATCTACAATTACTACTGTCTCCAAAGCAGCAGCCAAGACGAGGGTGAAGGCAACGACTCCAGCCTCGAGCGCGAAAACCCTGAGCTCCCGAACTAGCTGCCTCCTCCGCCAGGCCACGATTAGCATCGTGCCGGAAGCGACTGCGACTGCGTAGGCGAACTGCTCCACCAGAGTATCAGGGACTAGGAAGAGGAACACTCCGAGGAGCGGCCCGGGGAGGTTGCTCGAGATGGCGCCCGCCTGAATCACCTGTCCTGTTAAGAAAGTCGAGATGAAGAAAACCGCAGCCCCCGCAGCTGGAATCATCTCCAATAGGGCCACTTCGAGGTTGTGAGAGAAGAGTGCTGCAAAGATTGAGACCGAGCCCTGGCTTGGAGCTGACCCGAGGATGCTGTTCGGCAGATTGGCCAGTTCCTGCTGCTGTGCGGGGTCGATTGGGATCACCGTAGCTCCGAAGTATATTGCAAGTTCTATGGCGAAGGCTAGGCCAAAGATGACGATTCGGTTTCGCTTCACCAGCTCATCCAGAATGCCTCTTCCCTGTTCTGGCTCAGTTGTCTGCGGGAAGGTCGTCTCTGTCTCGGCCATTAGTAGTTCGGAAACTTGACCGCTAATTAACGACTCGGCTGACCTCGTCACAGCCGGCCGACCAACAGCCCCACTCCGTACAACAGGCAGGCGGCCACTGCGCCCACGACAGCGGATTCGACCCCTCGCCTGAGGCTGAAGTGGCGCAAGGTATAGGCCTTCGACCCGACTGCGAATAGCGCCACGAGGGAGAGACTCACCGACGCCAGCAATGCGGTGGTCCGGCCGACGCTGAACAGATAAGGGACGAGTGACGGCAGAGCGAGCAGGAAGTAGGCAACTCCAATAGGCACGGAGCGAGCCAAGGGGTCGCTGGATAGCTCCTCTGTGTGGAGGTGAAGCTCGTGGCGGAGTTGCGCCTTGAGCCACATGTCCTTGTTCTTCGTAAGCCTGTTCATGATCACGCCTATCTCGTCCTGGGTGTATCCCTCCTTCGCCAACAGGTCCTCGAGTTCCCTCCTCTCCTCATCTGGTTCTGTCTCTATCTCCATCCGCTCCCTCTGTATGTCAAATTTGAGGGAATTCAGCTCCGACTTGCGCGAGAGGTAGTTGCTGAAGAACATCGAGAGCCCTCCCGCCACTGCGAACGCGAACCCAGCCACCAGGATCGTCCTGAAGTCGACCCCGGCCCCGTTCAGAGCTGAGGTGGCAGCGACTCCTTCTATTACGCCGTCACTCCCGCCAAGCACAATCCTGTCTATGATCTCCCTTGCGGGCAGGTGGGGATGTTTCTCGACCTGGCTCTTGGCCACGCGACAGTCGTGGCTTTCGGAGGGAGTTCGTATTTAGGAGTTGGTGGTCTTTGCCCCTCTGACCTGCCAAAAAGCCCTGAAATCTTGCTGGTTACCTATTCGGCGTTGGAATTTGTTTAATTCAGAGCCCCATGCGTTATGCGTATGCCTAATCTTAAATCGGAGACTCGTCCTACCTCAGTGACATGACCTTAGACGAGAAGATACGGATAGGAATGCTGGCCCTAACGGGAGCGAGCCTGGTCTTTGTTGCGCTAGGCCTACATCTGCCTGGACCTCTGGATATAGCGGGTGGCTCTGGCTCAAGGTAGCTAGTGCCCACCCGTCTCCCTGATTTTCGCGAAGAGAGAATCAAATCTGCTGAGAAGTTCAGCCTCGTTGAACGTCCATTTGTGCTCTACGTGGTCGAAGAGCTTGTAGGAGATCGTGAAAGCAAGGGCTTGGGTTTGGTCCATGAACATGATGCTGGTCGTCTCCTTGACATTGGCAGTTGCTTTGGTTAGATACTGCAGGGCCTCGGTAACCATCTCAACCGGGAAGAAGAGCTCGCAGGCATAACAAGTGGCTCCCACGGATTCGGACCATAGAAAGGGTAACCCGTTCATTGCCGACATCAACTTCATCCTATCAACTTCCCTCAAGTTTTTCGCTACGAGAACGAGCTTCTGATACCTGTGCCTCCTGTTGAGTGCCTTCTCAATCCTGGTGTCATACTTGGTTCCCATCCATACCTCTGCGTATCCTCTGACCATCCCCCTGTCTCTCACATGGTTGCGGTAGTGCCACACAAGCATCTTGTAATTCACGTTCAGCTTCTTCGCCATCTCCGTCAACGTCTTCGTGGCGTCTATCTGGAGTTCCTTGAGTATGAGAAGGTCGGTGTAATCGAATTTCACTCTTTCCGATGGTCTGTGCGAAGCGGCTTCGGAAGTTGTCAGAGGCGACCAGTCGAAGTCCCATCTTCCGGTGTCAAAGTTGTAAAGCTCTGCGCGCATGGGGATGTTTCTGAACCAGTCGAAGGTGGTTGTCCCGAGCTTGGTAAAGAGGCCGTTTTCCTTCAGCTTGACCATGAAGGATATGAACGCCTCCACGTACTCTGAGGGCACGCTTGCCATTATCAAATAATCGTCATCAATCATCCTCTTCTCGAAGTAGACCACGTAGCAGAGTTCGTTCATCGCCGTCAAGACCGCCTGCGCATATTCCCTGTACTCCGGAGCGAAGTCCGCGAATAGGACGACGCGTTTCAGCCCGAGTTTCTCATGATCTATCGATCCGAATATTCCGAATCCCTTCCCAAGTATCTTCTCCTTATACCTGTACCTGACGGACTCCTTGAACTGGCCGAGCCGCCTCGAAATCTCTGGTATGTCCGGCCCAAGCTCGGTAATGAGGTGCACTAATTGCGCCGTTAGGACGTTTATGTCCTTCCGAGACTCCGGCTCCTCTAACACTATAACCCCCTCGCCCCTGATACGCGATATCGCACACAGAGTCATGATTTAAACCATGCCCATTCCAAGTATGCAGTAGTCTCTTGGCTACCGCCTCCATCCCCATCGAAGAACTCCCCTCCCCGCGTCCAGCGGATGCGTATTCCTCAGAAAAGCAGGCCTAGCTCGACGGCTGCAATCACCCTTTTATTCGCCACACTGGCACTTCCACGACATGCCCCTGAAGAACAGGAGGCAGCAGTACTCGTGGGCTCCGAGCAATCTGACCGACGTCGAGCTGATGACCGACAAGAAGACCTACTCCAGGAACGAACCCGTCCTGGTCAACCTAGGTTTCAGGGTCGTCGGAGGGCTCCGCGAGTCTTTCCATCCAGACGTGTGGACTGTCGCATGGGAGGACTACGACAAGATAGTGAGGCTGACGATTGGGGCCACTGTGGGCGTCCAGCGCGGCATCAGGTTCAAGCAGCTGGCGCAGATCAAGAAGGAGGTCAGGAAGGCGAGCTTCTACTGGAGCCGCGACCCGGACCTTCCCTACAGGATCTGGGTGATGATAATGCCTGAGGACGGCGGGCCGCCGCAGATCCCGCTGAACGTTGAGGACGCGAAGTCGAGGATGCTGGACGTGGCGAAGTCATTCGAGATCCCGGCCGACGAGCTCGGGAAGGGGAGGCACTGGCTTGCGGGTTCGGCGAGCGTCAGGTGGGGAAGGCGCAGCTTCATAGAGAAGGGCGAGTTGTCGGCGAAGTCGAAACCGGTGGCGGTCGAGGTCGAGTAAGGAAAACTGGCTCGCAGAGGTGTCCTGGGCCGGCGACTACCTGTTCGTAGGGACAGACCTGAAGGGCCACTCGGTGGTCTATGATTCTGACGACCCAACTCCAAAGGGCATCAGCCCGATGCGGGCGGTGCTCACGTCGCTGGGGGCTTGTTCTGGGATGGACGTGGTGGCCATTCTGAAGAAGAGGAAGCAGAAACTGAAGTCTCTCAAAGTGCTGCTAACTGGCAGCCGGCCGGAGCACGGGTACCCGAAGCCATGGCAGACAATCGATGTGAAGTATGTCCTAGCGGGGGACCTCGAAAAGAAGTTCGTGGACGAGGCGGTTGACGACAGCATGTCGAAATTCTGCAGCGTGGCTGCCACCCTGAGACCGGGCGTGAAGATATCGTACTCCTATGAAATAGTCCGTTAGACGGTCAGGACTATCTTCCCGAAGTGCTGGCTCTTCTCCATCCTCACCTGCGCCTCGGCCGCCTTCACGAGCGGGAATGTCGAGTCCACGACGGTCTTCAGCCTCCCGGCCTCGAAGAGCTCGACCACCTTGAGGAGCTCTCCCTTGCCAGCCATGAAGCTGCCGTATATCGTGACCTCCCTGTTGAAGACGTACCTCAGGTCCGTCGTCACCTCGGCCCCCGTGGTCGCCCCGCACGTGACCAGCCTCCCGCCCTTCGCGAGCGCCCTCACGCTCTTGTCCCAGGTGGCCTTCCCCACGTGTTCCACCACGACGTCCACGCCCGCCCCGTCCGTGATCGTCTTGACCTGTTCCAGCACATCCTGTTTGTAGTGGTTGATGACATGGTCAGCGCCCAGCTGCTTGGCCTTCGCCAGCTTGCCATCGTCGCCCACAGTGGCTATGACCTCCGCGCCGAAGAGCTTGGCCACCTGGATTGACGCAGAGCCAACGCCGGACCCGGCTCCCAGGACGAGCACCTTCTCGCCCGCCTGCAGGCGTGCCTTGGTGACGAGCATGTGATATGCCGTGAGGAAGACGAGGGGGAACGAAGCCGCCTCGACGAATCCCATCCCCTTCGGCTTCGGGAGCACGTTGATCCTGGGGACTTTAACGAGCTCGGCGTAGCCGCCGTCGATGCCGTAGCCGATTATCGTGTAGTACCTGCACTGGTCGTCCCTCCCCAGCAGGCACTTGTCGCACCTTCCGCACCCAAGCCCCGGGTTGACTATCGCCTCAGTGCCCTTCACCATCTCTTTCTCCTCTGGCGGCGCCCACTCAACCACCCCCGAGACGTCCGAGCCTGAGATGTGCGGCAGCGGGATCTGGACGTTCGGCAACCCGTTCCTCGCCCACAGGTCCAAGTGGTTGAGCGCGCAGGCCTTCACCTTGACGAGGACCTCGTCGCTGTTCGGCTTCGGGTCCGGCGCCTCCTCGTACTGCAGCACCTCGGGCCCTCCGTGCCTGTGGAACCTTACTGCCTTCACGTTCCTCTGGTCTCCCCCTCTTCATTTCTGCGTTTCTGCGGATTCACTTTCACTGAACCCTCCACCCTCAGTTCTACGCAGTGTATAATCACGGTTATATATCAAAAACAGGGAGAAAAGTAGAAACCTGCTTGGCGACGCAGCGTTCTGTCTTCAGGGACGAGAGTATTCTGTTTCCCGAGTATCTCCCTCACCAGACGCCCCACCGCGACGCACAGCTGAGGGCGCTCGAGCTCTACTTCCAGAGCGTGGTGCAGAACGCCTCCAAGGCGAGCCAGAACGTGATGCTCTCCGGGCCGGTCGGGTGTCATAGGAAAGGACAACTCGTTTTGATGCTTGACGGATCACTCAAACGTGTCGAAGACGTGGCTCAAGGAGATTTGTTGATGGGTCCAGATAGTACCCCAAGAAAAGTGTTTGAGACGGTACATGGTTTCGGACGAATGATCGAAGTCCAGCCGATAAAGGGGAAATCGTTTGTAGTTTCTGAGGACCATGTTCTGACAGTCATACAAACTCGATTGAAGAAGCACCCACGAAAACCATCTGAAGATACTGAAGGGATAATCAAAGACATTAGAGTAAGCGAGCTGTTAAGGCTTCCAAGATGGTATGTTGGTCCCAAGGGACTTTACAAGTTAATGAGAACTGGTGTCGATTTCCCTCAGATGCCAGCTGGGTCGATGGATCCTTACTTTCTTGGTGTGTATTTAGGGGACGGAAGTAGTGCCAATGGCCATATCACTGTCACTTCGGCGGACGCAGAAATATCAACTATCGTAAATAGCCAATCTGGAAAGTACTTGCTAAAGGTACGCCGGTATCCAGCAGGCCAAGCCCAAGAATATGTACTGACTCCGGGGAGGACAGGTGGACAAGCATTACTAAATGGGCTAGCCAAGGATTTAATGGCGTTAGGACTTTACAAGAAAACATCTGAATCGAAGTTCATCCCATCCCAGTATAAGTTTGGGTCGAGAAGAATACGTCTAGAAGTTCTGGCTGGATTACTGGACACAGACGGTAGCCTAGATGCAGGATACTACGATTTCATCACGAGGTCGAAACAGCTCGCTGAAGATGTAGCATTTGTGTCTAGAAGCCTTGGATTCTACGCTTTTGTCAGGGAGAAATCTTCCCATGACCAATTTGGTCATGAGGGACTGTATTACAGAGTTGGAATTTCAGGCGACATTTCCAAAATTCCTACTAGGGTTAGTAGAAAACAGGCACCGACAAGAAAGCAGAAAAAGAGCGTCTTAAGGACGGGCTTCACACTAAAACCTCTGGGGGAAGAGGTGTACTTCGGTTTTAGAGTCGATTCTGACCAACGATATCTCCTAGATGATTTCACGGTAACGCACAATTCTGGCAAGACGATGCTCGCAAAGAAGCTGGGCGAGTCGCTCCAGAAGAAGGCAGCCCTCTACGGCAACCTCGTCAAGATGCTCCACGTCAACTGCAGGATCGACAAGACGCTGCAGGCCGTCCTGGTAAGGGCGCTGAACTCGCTGGGCCAGAACTATCCGTCGAGGGGGTACAGCTTCGAGGAGCTCCTTCACGCCTTGGTCGAAGGACTGAAGAGCAACCACACCCACCTGATAATAGCCTTCGACGAAGTCGACTCGCTGATCTCTGCCGACCCGACCGCCCTCTACACGATAACCAGGCTCAGGGAGACCGCGGAGGGCAACCAGGTCTTCTCCTCTCTTCTGGTCTCGAAGACGCTGGACTACCTGAAGATGGTGGACCTGAGCACCCTGAGCTCGGTCCAGTGGAACCAGGTCTCCCTCGAGCCATACTCGTCGAAGCAGCTCTTCGACATCATCGCTTCGAGGAGCGACGGGGCGTTCAACGAGGGCGCTCTCGAAGACAACTGCATGCAACTCGCGGCCAGCATAGCCAGCGTGTATGGCGACGCCCGCTACGCCCTCGACCTCGTCTACAGGGCGGGCAAGCTTGCTGACATGTCCGAGTCCCCGCGCGTCCTGCCCGAGCACATCAGGTCTGCGAAGGCCTCGCTTCCCCCGCAATTCAGGAAGGAGGAGTTGAGCTATCTGACGAAGCACCAGAGGATCATACTGATGGCCGTCTCGGGCCTGCTCAAGAAGGGCGACTCGACCTACGTGACGATAGGTGAGGTGGAGAAGAGCTACGGTGCCCTCTGCGAGGGAATGGGCACCACTCCCAACCACCACACCCAGGTCTGGAACGACGTCAACGAGCTCTCCAGGAAGGGCATCATAGAGACGCAGCTCTCCGGGAGGGGTATGAGGGGCAGGACAACGCTGATCGGCCTCTCGCTCGTCTCGGCGAAGGAGCTGATCGGCGAGCTTGAGAAGGGGATGGTTGCAGACGTTAGAGGTTGAGAGGCTCTTCTCCTCCTACGGGAGGGCGAAGGTGCTGACTGTGATGATGGAGAGCGGCGAGCTGAACATCTCGGAGATAACGCGCAGGTCCGGTCTCTCCCACTCGTCGACGGCCCGCCACCTCGAGTTCCTTGCGAAGTCAGGGCTCATAACGGAGAAGAGGTTCAACAGGATACGGATATTCAGGGTCGACCACTCGAACCCGTTCGTGGCGGCGCTGTACCGGTTCCTCTCCGAGTGGAAGAGGATCGCAGAGACTCCGCTGCAGCGGTCGTTCAGCTAGCGCCTGCTGCTCCGCTCTGTGCCGACCTTCCTGACCGACTCCTTGGCCAAGAAGCTCTCGAAGGGCTCGTCCAGGTTCAGGCTCCTGACGAGTTCCTCCCTGAAGCCCTTGTCGGCGCACAGGCGCGCGATGTACGGGAAGTCCTCGACAGCCCAGCCCTTACGGCTGATTCCAAGCCTGCGCCCCGCGAGGTCGCCCATCTCCTTGATCTTCTTGGAGTCGTTCCAGATCCTCAGTTGCAGCATCCACGGGACCCCGTCCGTCGTGAAGCGGACGACCTCCCCGCTTAGCGCCACCTTGAGGTCGGAGGCGAGCAGGGCGTCGAGATACCTCAGGAGCCTCCAGTTCCCACCGCGTATGATCCTGCCCATCAGCACGTCGGCCCTCGAAAGGACCTCCAGTGCACGGGCCCTCTTTTCTTCAGGCAACTTTGCCCTTGACACGCTTGCCAGGATGTCCCTGAGCTTGTCCCTCGGCTGGGCAGGATAAGCCCTCAGGGCCTCCAGCGCCTTCCTACGGCCGGCAGCCTCGAAGAATGCGTCCAGCGCCTTGGCGGCAGTCAGCTCCTCATCCTTTCCCCCTGCAAGCCCGCTCTGCAGCGCGTTCAGCGCGTACCTGATGTCTCCCTTGGCCGACTCGGCGATGGCGAAGAGCCTACCGTCCTCCACCGCCAAGCCCTCTTCCTCTGCCACCCTCCTGAGGTAGACCAACACCTCGTTCACGGACGGGGGTTCGAACTCAATGCGAGTTGCGACGCTGGCGAGCTTCTTCACCTCGTCCGCGTCCGGGTTGTTGGCCGCCATTACGATCGGGTTCTCGCTTGCGCGGACCGAGCCCCTGATGAACTCGACTGCCCCGTAGTCGGCTCTGCCGGCCAGACCGTCCACCTCGTCCAAGAAGATGAGCGTCCTCTCACCGAAGAGGTTGGTGCTGGTGAGGATTTCGCCTAGCTTCCGCGAGAGCTTCTGCTTCGTCCTCGAGTCGCTGGCATTCAACTCGACGAGGTTGAGCCCGTGCTTCTCCGAGAGCAGGTGGACGAGCGTCGTCTTCCCTGTGCCTGGGGGACCCACCAGGAGCGCTGCCTTGGAACCTGCTTTCCATTTCGTCAGCCACGCTGCTAGCTTCGTCCTGGCATCCTCGTTCCCGACCATGTCCTCCAACCGCTTCGGCCTGCGCCTCTCTGTCAGCAAGTCAGACCGCGCCACCTATGAAAACGAAGAGCCCCGCCAGCATCCCGAGCAGCGCCGTGTTCTTCACTCTGTGAGCGTTCTTCGGCTGCCAGTCCCTCAGTATGGACGCAGCGAGGTAGACGAACACGAGGTCGGGCACGATCACCCCGAAGGTATAGATCCCGTTCGCGAGGCCGAGAACCAGAGGCAGCCAGCTCGTGAGGACGGCGAGCAAGAAGAAGGCGGCCCCAACGGCGGCCGCGGTCTTGGAGCCCCGCCTCCAGGCAACTGAGCTGATTCCGCGCTTCGCGTCGCCTTCAATGTCCGCCATGGCTTTCACAACTTCGCGCCCGACGCCTGAGAAGAACGACGTGAACGCCATCATCAGCAGGAGGGAGTTGAAGACGCTGCCACCCGAGATGACCCCGCCGTAGATGAATGGTATCGCGAGGGAGGAGGCGACCATCACGTTCCCCGAGAACCCCGCCTTCTTCGCCCTTGAGTTGTACAGCCAGGAGACGAGAGCGTAGAGCAGTGCAATCCCCACGGCCACCGGGTTCAGGCCGAGCACCGAGGAAGCGATTCCGAGGAGGAGGGCGACGATGGAGAGCCGCGAGGCGCCCTGTTCTGTGATCCTCCCGCTTGGGATCGGTCGCTCAGGCCTGTTCACTTTGTCGACCTCCACGTCATAGACGTCGTTCACGACCATGGAGTACGCGCAGAGGAAGAACCCGGTCATGAAGCCCAGCGCAGTTTGCAGGAGGGGTATCCCGGGAGGCCTCGAGACGAACTCTCCCACGATTACAGCGAAGCCTATCATCGCGCAGTTGACGGGACGCAGTATCTCTATGCCGGTTCTCAGGCTCAAGTTTCCACTTGGAATCTTGCCCTGCTAACTTTGTAGTAGATGACCTCGCCCCTCCTCTCTATGACGGCTATGATCGCCTCCTTGCCCATCTTAGCCATCTCCTTCACTGACGTCTGGAGGTCGTCGACCCTCCTCTCTATCCCTTCGTCAAGGGCGAAGACTACGTACTTTGCCGCCTTCTTCGGGTAGTCCCCTCTCTCGTAGACCCTGAGGTCTGTCCCGAACCCGAAGCCCTCTCTCACAATGTACCCCCTGCTCCTCAGGTCCCGGTAGATGATGAACTTGGTCCAGGAGTCGCGAGCCCTCCTCTGCGTCTCCTCCGCGAGCTCCTCGAAGCTGACTGATTTGCCCCCGTGTCGCTTGAGGTCAAGCTTCTTGGTGTGCAACAGGTAGAGAGCCTCGTAGTCCCTGAGCCCGAGGCTCTTTCCCTCTCTCGAGCCGTACCCCGACTCCTCCAACTCCCCAATCCTGCCGGGGTCGGGGACGATGATGCGTCCTTCCTTCACCTCGGCCGAAATCGGTGGGGTTTGTTCCTCCTGCTCTGACTTTTCCATCTTCCTCTTTGCCCGCCAGCCCAGTTACGGTATTAACCTTTAGCGGGTGGCTGGCTAGCACACAGGGGGCCAGGGCGCTGGAAACGCTTTTGAGTAATGAGCAGGTCCAGCCCTTCCGTTGGAAGACTTCTTCACGCTCAGGACCGTGACGTGGGCTGGCACGTCTGTGAAGATGATTGACCAGACCATGCTGCCGCGCAGGCTGGTCTACCGGTCGTACAGAAGGTACCAAGACGTCGCTGACGCGATCCGGAGAATGGTTGTGCGGGGTGCACCGGCCATAGGCGTCGCGGCTGCTATGGGAGTCGCCCTGGCTGCGGTCCACTCCAGCGCCTCAACCAAGGACCAGCTGATGAAGGAGCTCGATGGCGCAGCCGCCATACTCCGCTCCACAAGGCCGACCGCGGTCAACCTGTTTTGGGGGATAGAGAGAGCCGTCGCCTCGACGAGTTTGGCCACCACCGCAAGAGAGGCTAGGGAAGCCGTCGTGGCCGAGGTGATGAAGATGGAAGAGGAGGACGTTCAGGTGAACAGAAGACTCGGCAAGGTGGGCGCGGACCTAATCGAGGACGGCGACACGGTTCTCACCCATTGCAACGCTGGTGCGCTTGCCACCGTTGGGTACGGCACCGCGCTCGGCGTTGTGAGGGCTGCCAAGGAACAGGGAAAGCTGGTCAAGGTCATCGTTCCCGAGACAAGGCCGGCGCTCCAGGGGGCCCGCTTAACGGCATTCGAGCTCGCAAGGGACGGAATCGACTGCACCCTGATCTCTGACACGGCCGTCGGGCACATGATGAACATCGGTCGAGTCGACAAGGTGATCGTTGGAGCCGACAGGATCACGAGGGACGGCTACGTCTTCAACAAAATAGGGACTTACCAAATCGCGGTCCTCTCTGCCAGGCACGGCGTTCCGTTCCACCCTGCCGCCCCGTACTCCACCTTCGACCTGAAACACGACCACGGCGACGTAATCATTGAAGAGAGGAGCCCCGACGAAGTGACAAAGGTACGGGGGAGGAGGGTGGCGCCCAAGGGAGTGCCAGTCTCGAACCCTGCGTTCGACTCCACCCCACCTGAACTCATCACATCGATAGTCTCGGACAAGGGGCTGGTGGAGAAGCCGATTGCCGAGAACATAGCCAGGGGTCATCTCTTAATTAGTGACGGACGGGTGGAATAACTCGGGCCCGTAGCCTAGCACGGATTAAGGCGTCAGCCTTCGAAGCTGAAGATCAGGTCAGAGACCATGGGTTCGAATCCCACCGGGCCCGCTTAGAATCATAAGCGAATCCCTCATTAGAACGCCCCTCTGCCAGCTACCTCATGCCAAATACGGGAAGTACGGCGACCTACTGAACGATAAGGACGTGAGCAGATGGCACGATAACCTGGCCGCTAACTCAGCCATCACGGCTGAGGTTTACCTCAGGACGCTCGGCCTCTATTGTGACTTGGTGCATGCCGACCCGAAGGAGATTCTCAAGGATGGCCCATCAAAGAGATTCAGGGACGACTTTACGGACTTTGTAAGAGAGATGGAGAAGAAGGGAAAGGCAGGCTCCTACATCCAGAGGTTCAAGAAGGTGATCCTCTCCTGGCTGTCTTACAACAACGTTGACGTAAAGCTGAAGGTGAATATCAAGGGAAGGTCGGAGACCCCCACGATTGCGAATGAGAGAGTGCCCAGCAAGGAGGAGCTTGCAAAGATTCTGAGGATGGCATCGCGCAGATGCAGAGTGTCCATCGCTCTGATGGCCCTGGGCGGATTGAGACCTGAGAGTTTGGGTAACTTCACGGGCACGGATGGAATAAGGCTCGGAGACTTCAAAGAATCGAAGATTACAGGCGAAGGAATCTCTTTCGGTAAGGTTCCCTCGATACTCAGCATCAAGAATCCGCTAAACAAGGCCAGACATCAATACTTCACATTCGTGGGAGATGAGGCAATTACGTACATTCAGGAATACGTGGAGGAGAGGGTCAAGCATGGAGAGAAGCTAACGCCTCAGAGCCCTCTTCTAGCATTCGACCCAAGAGGAGTGAAGAAGAACGCGTTCCTGAGGACATCACTGGTGACGAGGGACATCAAGGAGGCGATTGTAAAGGCGGGCTTTTCACGGAGGCCCTATGTCCTAAGAGCCTACTGCGATACTGGAATGATCATCGCCGAGTCAAAAGGACTGATCTCCCATCCCTACCTTCAATTCCTGATGGGGCACAAGGGAGACATAGATGCCAGGTACTCAACCAACAAGGGCAGGCTCCCGCCCACCATGATCGAGGAGATGAGGGAGGCTTACAAGAAGTGCGAGCCCCTTCTATCGACAAAAACCGAGTCAGCAACCGAAGAGCAGATCAAGAGAACCTTCAACGAGCAGTTCCTATTAGTGGCAGGGTTCCAGAAAGAGGACATCGAGAAGATGAACCTAGACGAGATGAGCAGTGAGGAGCTTCAAAGCCTGGTCAGGCAGAAGTTAGCGGGAATGATGGCTGACAACGGCTCAAGGCAGAAGATAATTCCAATAGGAGAGGTCAGGTCGTACATAGGCCAAGGGTTCGAGTACGTCGCCTCCCTTCCAGACGGAGAGGCGATAGTAAAGGTTCCATTCTGAGCGAGGAAGGCTCGCCCATACCAGCCGGCGCCCTTCAGGCTCGGACTTCGCTCATCGCAAATTCACCCCCTCACTTCGCTCGCCGTGTCCGTCGCTTGGTCGCTTCGCTCCTTCGCTCCTCACGGCCTTCCGCCCCTCCCCACGGTCGGGGCTCCCTCCCCCCTCTTTGCTCCTCCGCTCGTTCTTCGCCTTCACCCCTGCGGGGCCCTCACTCGCTCTGCTCACTCGGGGGGCGTCAGCTGGTATGTGCTCGCCAAGAAGGGGGAGTGGAATGAACTCTGATTGGAAGATAGAGGAGATTCTGGTATGGGTACCATTGAAGGGAGGAACAGACCCTCCTATTTTCCAAGTAGCGAAGATGCCTGTTCCACCCCGGCAGGCCTGGGAGGAATGTATTAGTCGGGGCGGAAGAGGGGACGGAGGGCGAACTCCATCGAGCGAATGAGAGTGAGGACGATTATCGAGACGGCTGTCAGAGGGCGTAATTGTTTATGTGCCGCGCACTTGACCGCCAATACTGGCCTCTTAACAAGATTACGCTAGGATTCACATGATATTCACGTCGAAGTCCTATGTGAAAGGCATAAATAACTGCTTTGCCACGATAAGAACGCGTGAAGGTTCGGTTGGAGAATCGCGGGCAAGGGCGGCTCTATGGATACGGGCTTGCAGGCCCACACATCCCTAACGGAATCCGTCGTGCTGGTGCCGGCGTTCAGCGCAGCAATTATGCCGCCTTTGTCTTCGTGTCAGTACTCATTCTTACGTTGATGGTCGTAGGGGCCGTCGCCTTCGTCGGCCACGGAACTGGCATCCAATCTCACCAATTTACGACGACGATAGCCGAACATGGATATGCCGCGCAAGTCCAATTAGTTAATTCGTCAACCATCGTAGTCGCTGGACACTCTACGATGTTATTCTTCAGTGTCAATTCGCAAGCTTCAGGGGCGCTCACGATTGTTGTGACTAGTCCCAATCAGGACGTCCTTGCGCCTCCACTCACTGAAAAGTCTACTTCGCTTCCATCAGGTGTCACCGTAGCTTATCCCCAAGGCACCACGTTCCCAGAGACAACCGAAGGTCCTAATCACGTAACCTTCCCCGTAGTAGTGTTTGTTTCGGCAACCGAAGCAGGAAACGAGTCCCTCTGGCTACAAGTGTTGCAGCCAGACACTGTCGGCCCTGGATATGCGGTTACCACTTTTCCCTTTGTTATCCAGGTGGTGGCTTGAACATGGAGACCCGCTACGGTCTGATCATATGGGCATACGTTGCCTCACTGTTCTTGATAGCGCCGCAAATTGGTACAGTCTTCGCGTCCAGTAATACAATTCAGCCTCCGTACCAGAATTACGCTTCAAACCCATCGAGTCTGACGTGTGTTTCTTGGTCATTTGGCGCCGCAAGTACCTACCGATGCGCATATCCAAACCTGAACTATGGGTGGGCTTTGATCTATTCCTCTTCTGCGGTCAGTTACTGCAATGATGGAAGTTGCCCAGCTGCTCCTAGCGCTACGGCCGAAATTGATTTCAATCCAAATGGACCGTATGCCACTTACTATTTCGGGAACTTGTATGTTACCTTCTCGCAGGCTGATGCCGCTTACGGTCTGCTGACATCCACAGCTGGCTCTGGTGCCCAACTTGAAAGCGTTTGGTATGTATCATATTCACCTTGCTTTGGTTGTACGCAGACGTCATTCACTAGGTACTACCACATTGATGTCTATAGCGAGACAGGCGGGTCGGTGTCTGTGAATGCGGTTTACGAACCCTCGGTGACAATAAGCTTTCCTTCGGGTTCGTGGTACACTGTTGCGTATGGAGGTCCCGATGCCTATTCCTCGGTGCCCTCTCCAGGTGCGGGGGGCTCGTCAGGAGACAACGGAACGGCCAATTTCTATTATGGCTCCTATGCTGTAGTGGTAGACAGTATAACCGCCTAGCCAGGTAGTTTCGCTCCCTTCGTTCACATACGCCATTAGATGCTTTTCGCTGCGAGAAGTCAGCCGACCGAGCGGCGGTCAACTGAACAAACGAAACCAAATCGTGCCATGAGATTCGCTTAAATAACTAATCGCATCCCTCCGGGCCCGCCAGCATTATCATTCTTGGATTTCACCTATCATGCAAAGGATGGTGGCGCGGGGTTCGAGGCGTTGGCATTAGTCACCTCCGGCGAGTTTCGTCTTGTTGCTGGTCTCTCTTTTACAAGACTCCCTACTCTGTTAGGAAAGCCGCTCCATCATCTTAGCCTTAGGAATGGGTGATTCTCACCGTTGGAAATCATGTCTCCAGCTTATAATCGCGCCGTTTTGCCGAACCAGTTAGGATGCTTCGCCAAGTACTGCTGGAGGTTCCAGAAGAGAACAAGTTCCAGGATATAGCCCTAAAGACTGGAGTCAAGCTGGAACTCGAGTTCTGCAGGACCTTCAACGGAAATGGCATGACGCTGCTCTTCGAGATGACAGGAGAGAAGAAGCAACAAGATGAATTCCTGGTCGAGCTGAAGAAGCTCGCCGGGGTCAGGCACGTCTACGAGAGCGAGGTCGCCCCGTCAAAGATGCTCGCGCTTGTCGTTGTTGACAGACCACTCCCCTGCAGTGCCTCGGTCGGCACCTCGATTATCTGCCTGCAGTGCCCCTTCAGCTCGCGCTCCAGCCCGTCCACTTGGAAGATACTCGTGAGGAGGTCGGAGGACCTTAGGGAGGTAATCCGCAGACTCGAGAAGTCGGGCGGAAAGGCCATCGTGAAGGAGATTTCCGAGGTGAGCCAGCAGGAGGAGCTCACAGACAGGCAGAAGGCGATATTATCCATCGCTGTATCCATGGGCTACTTCGACTTCCCCAGGAAGGTGAGTCTCACCGCCCTCTCCAAGGCGGTCGGGGTCAAGCCGTCGACCCTCAGCGAGATTCTCAGGAACGCAGAGAGGAAGGTCCTGGAGAGTCAGGTGCAGAACGGGAACGGCTGGGGCCCTCACCACGCTCCCTTTGCGAGCCCGTTCGGCTAGCTCTGACTTTTTCCGCGCCGCGAGACCTCGTAAACGCTGAGCGTCTCGTAGAAGAGACGCGCGTCCGCGACCCTCCGCATCGTGCAACCCCTCGCATCGCATTCCTGTTCCAGCACGCGAAGGGGGTTGTCGCTGGATACCAGCATCAGTATCTTGCCGTCTTCCTTCACAGCCCCCATCGCCTCGCGTAGGAAGTGGAGCGCGACCTCAACCCCTTCCCTTCCCCCGTCCACTGCTCTGTCTGCAATCCCCTCAGATGGGACGTACGGAGGGTTGAACGCAACGAGGTCGAACGATCCGCTCCTGAAGCATGCCGCTGCGTCGGCCATGATGTAGCTCGATCCTGCCTCTCTCCAATCCGAAGCATCTGGTCGCACAACGTCGGTGCCCACGACCACCCTGAAACTCCTCGATAACTCCAGCAGGCTGCCTCCGTTTCCCGCGCCGACTTCTAGGCAGGCGCCCCCGGAATAGAGCCGAAGGACGCGACGCAAAAGCGCTGAGTCCTCAGAGGCCAGGTATGCCCCCCGGCTCATGTTCCTATGTCGTCGCTCTTCATCGACTTGTACTCGTCTGGGCTCAGGACTTGCGTGATGTTCTGCGTCTGGTAGAAATACGCAGGCGCTCCATCAGGGGTGGAGACGAGGCTGCCATCCGGGTTCTGCAGCCTGTACACCTTGACCACAGCAGGCTTCACTCCAAGCACTGTCCCGTCGTCCAAGGCGTAGTAGCTGAACCTCTCCTGGAGTGGCTTGAAACCCACGAGTTTTCCCTTCGGCTGGGGTGATGGAATCATGACTGGCCGTGTCTGATTGGCACTAGAAAAGCATAGTCAGGGCAGTAGTTTCATGACTCCCGTGCTGTACTGCGCCGCCTTCTTCGGCCTGTCGATGATTTCCTCAGGCACGCCCAGCATGGTGGCCGCCTCTCGGAGCACTGCCTTGCGCACACCTCCCCTGATCTTGAACCCCACAGGGAGCGACATACCGAACTCTGCCACGCGTCTGTCTGCGAACGGAAAGCGAGGCTCGAGACTTCTGGAGCAGGCAGCCTCGTCTCGGGTGAAACCCCTCATGCCGCACTCCGAGACGTCGGAATTCATCATGGCCGCAGCCAGTCCGGCCCCGTCGTCACGCAGCGCCCTCTCGTACTTCGCGTACCCGCCGAAGAGTTCGTCCGCCAGTTGCCCGAGCATTATGAACTCCGCGCCGGCTTCCGCTGCAGACCGCGCTACGAGCGAGTAGATGCACCAGAGGCCTCTGTCCATCGGCGAGGGTTCGAATGGCAGGTCTATCGCGTTCAACTCCCTCGCCACAGTCGGTCTGTCCAACGCCGAATCGACGAGTTCAAGCCCTATCGCATTCGCAGCGTCACTCGCGGCCTTGCTATCTGCAGAACCTGGGGCAAAGGCCGAGCATGCCATTATCCTCGCGTGCTTCAAGGCGCAGACTGCGAGTATCGAACTGTCTAGGCCGCCTGAGAATGCGACAGCCACGAGCTTGTGACCGCTGACCCTCTCCTTCACCGACGTCTCGATTAGTCCAGCGAGCCTACCTGCGGCAGCCTCGAAGGTGCCGTCGAACGCCGCTGTCCCGCGCGTCTCCAAAGATTTCTTCTTCGCTCCGACCTCAACCCTCGCTCCTGGACGCAGCGCCTCTAACGGCTCGTCTCTGATGAACCTGTGGTCGCTCGCGAACCACCCTCCCGACCTGGCAGCGTAGAGAGGCCTGGTCCCGAACGCGTCGCGGCGCGCCACAACGGCCCCGCCCTCTTCTTCGACGATGCTGTACTCACCCCCAGACTCCTCTCCAAGCCAGCCATGCACAGCCGGCAAGTCGTCCCCGTCTTTCAGGCGAAGGGTGACCAACCGGAGGCCAGCGCACTCGGTCATCCGCACGTCCATTGCTGACCTGTCTATCCTCCCCGCTGCGTGAAACGCCTTCTCAGCCATCCGGACGTCCTG
Source organism: Nitrososphaerales archaeon (assembly GCA_032906765.1). NCBI lineage: Archaea > Thermoproteati > Nitrososphaerota > Nitrososphaeria > Nitrososphaerales > Nitrososphaerales archaeon. The sequence continues at coordinate 181,175 of JAJTZB010000003.1, read as the reverse complement.
CGCCAGGAAGAACGCGCTGCACCTGATCAAAGCCTGGACACTTGCTCCTTGATCCTGCGCGCGACTGCCGTGCCCACCTTCTCAACCAGGGCCAGCCTGTCAGCCGGCGCCTCCTTGAGGTCCTCCAACGTCCTGAACCCTGCAGAGTACAAAGACCTCGCCCTGACCCTGCCAACGCCCTGCAGGGCGGTCAGCTCGATAAGCTCCGCTGCCACTCCGCTCTCCACCCTCCTCCGCAGCCGCTCCACCTCCCTGCCAGACTCGTCTCTCTTGAACAGCTTCGCCAGCTCTGCCATGCTGTGGAGGAGCCAGTCCGCGTTGTCCACGGCCCTATGCATGTCGCCAGGCTCCACTCCCAACCTCGTCAGCAGCTGCTCCTCTCTCCACTCCTCGATCCACCCATAGAGCGCCATTACGGTCCTGCTTCCCTGAAGAACCTCGTCGAACTCGGCGAACGAGGTGCGGCTCGGCCTCGCAGCCAGCTCGGCCGCGTGCTCCTCCATGAACGCCAGGGCAGCGTCGTAGTCCTTGCTCCTCAGGGGGAACTTCGGCTCGAAGTCTGGGCAGTTTGCGAGCGTGTAGAGGAACCCAGCTGTGTGGTCGCTGCCAGGCTGTGTCTTCCTCAGCGTCTCGCGGAACTGAACACCTGTGACAGGGTCGATGTATAGTATGGAGACCTTCCTGCCGAAGTCCGTGGCTAGGAAGATGTTCCCTCTCGATTCGACCAGCCTCTCGCTCAGGAGATAACCGAGAGCAGACTCGATCAGCCTGCCGACCCGCTCTTCACCTATTTGGAATGCCAGAAGGGTCCTCCCGAAAAGTCCCTGAATCTCCTTCTTGGAGAGACCGGCTGAAGTCGCGACAGTCGCCAAGGTGTGTATCCTCATCGCCGACTCGTCCGACAGCCTCGACTCGATTGGCTCGGGCAGCGCCGACGCGTAGTGCTCCAGCACCTGCCTCGCAGGCTGAGACGGGGGCGGCACTAGGACCGTCTCGCCGTGGTCGTCATACTGAGGTCTCCCCGCCCTGCCAGCCATCTGCCTGTATTCCAGCACTGATATGTCCGAGTTGCCGCCGCGCTCGACATCGTACCTACTGACGTCGGCTATGACGACACGCCTCGCTGGCAGATTCACACCGAGCGCGAGTGTCGGAGTCGCGGCTATCACCTTGAGCGATCTCGCCCTGTAATAGTCCTCGACTATGCGCCTGTGCTCCGCCTCGAGTCCAGCGTGATGGAAGGCGGCCCCCTTGGCTACGATCTCAGCAAGAAGCCTGCTGAGGCTCGTCTCCTCGCCCGATGTCAGTATCCTTCTGGACGCCTCCGACAGTGCACGCTTCTCGTCATCGTCCAAGAACCTCTGTGTGACCTCCGCCGCCTTCGTTGCCAGGCTGACGGCCCTCCTCCTCGTCCCCGCGAAGACTAGGGACTGCCCACCTCCCTTCACCGTGTCCATGGCCACGTCGATGGCCGTCCCGTAGGTGGACCGTGTCACCGGCCTCTCCTCCCCGTCGGTGAACACGACCTTGCCGTAGTCGAAGACGCCCTGTCTGAGCGGCACTGGTCTCCAGTCGAGCTCGATGGGCCTCGAGTTCAGCCACTCCCCGATCAACTTCGCGTTGCTTATGGTCGCGGAGAGCGAAAGAAGCTGAGCGTCGAGCCCGAGGTGCATGACCTTCGTGAGAATCATCTCGAGCGTCGGGCCGCGCGAGTCATTCCCGGCTAGGTGGACCTCATCCGCGATGAAGAGCCCCACGGAGTGCAGCCAGCTCACCCTGTGCCTCATTATCGAGTCGAAGCGCTCGTTGGTCAGCACTATGATGTCGGCCCGACCCAGTGACTCACCGCTCAAGTCGTAGTCACCCGTAGAGATCGCAGTCCTTATCCCGAACTCGGAAAGCTCGGAGAACTCCGCGTACTTCTCTGACGCCAGCGCCCTCAGTGGCGCGAGGTAGACGACCTTCCTGCCCTCGACCTTCACCTTCACGAAGGCGGCCAAGATTGCTGTGAGGGTCTTGCCTGAATTACCACACCATAATGCCTTTCCATTCCTTCTCACATACAGGAGATGATATTTCGGGAGGGTCAGGCAGTAGACCGTCTCGTTCTTGGTGTTCTCAAAGGATGGTTTGCTCGGTTTCCTGTAGTCGATTCCGTGCTCCGAATATCGCCTACCTGCGATCTCAAAGTCTGGATGCTTTGACTTGATGGTGTGCCCGTCTGGCATTCTGTGAGATGGCGATAGGCCTCCGAACCTCACCGAACTGCTTATCCCCACCTTCAGCAACAATTCTTGGACATCGTCAGCCAAGCGCCTAGAGGTGGTGTTGAATACCGGACTCGACCCGTCCCTCCCTACATGCCCGTCTCCGCGATGGTATGAATCAAGAAACACTCTTATCTCATCTGAAGTGAGTTCCTTCACAAAGTCGGGAACAAACTTCTCGAAAGTCCTGCCAAATTGAGAAAGGTATCGCGCTAGTTGAGGACTGCTGATGCTGAAATGCCGATGACGCTCCGACCCAGTTGTGTAAACCCTAGCGATGCCAAGTTTCGCAAGTGCTTCCCTTGCGCGGCGGGGGTCCTTTCTCTGGCACAGTGTCACTTCGTAATCACCATGACCATGCTTTGTGCTGCCTTCCGCCAAGTACCAACCGAGGAAATTCAGAAATTGCTTCATTGGAATCCTGAGTGTTGGGAGGGGCCTTTGTGACCGAGGATATCTCCCACGAACCTCCATTGGAGGAAGTTCGAAGTATCTACTCGCTCTCCCCTCCCAAATGCCATCGGTCTTGAATTTCCAGTTTCTGTGGATTTCCCAAGCTGGGCGGAACTCGAACCTTGCCGGTTGTCGCCCATTGGGTCGAGACGATAACGGGTTTCTGGCTTTCCTCTCATCTTCGCGGCATACGAACATGTTGTGATTCGCAGTAACTCTGAAGTCGATCTCTTTCCCCTCAACATGCACCATTACTCCTGTGTACGGGTATCCGACTTTGCCAATCGCCTTGACATACTCCATTCCGAATGTCTTCGGATTCATGGACAGGACTTCTTCATTCGAGTCCACGTCCTTGAATGACTTCCATCCCGTTCTAGTGAGCACTTCTGTCTTCCCGTCATAGCAGGCTGTCGGACTCGATACGACCAGGTTCTTCCCCGCGAGCAGGCCGGCTTTCACGGCCTCCTCCTGCGGAGGGTAGAGTTCGGCGAAGCCCTTACGCGCTATGAAAGAGAGGAGCTCAGGTGGTAGTTGGAGTTCGTCAAACCTCAACAGGCCGCCTCCCCGGGATCACGCATTGACCCTTCTGAAGTGTCCAGGTTTCGATTCGTATATCAATCCCTCCCTGAACATCGTCCTGATCATCTTCTCTGCGTCTTCGTCGCTGAACTTCGCCTTCAGGAGCTCGTCCTTGAAGACCTTCCTCTCGACTTGCTTCTTGTCCGGCCCTTCCAGCGACTTGAAAATCTCTATCGCAGACCTTAGGTTCCTCGTTTCCCCTACTGGCTTGCCGAGCTGTATCCCGAAGTCTGTCTTCTTGGTAGTTGCGTCCGTCAGCACGTCCTGCACCATCCTGTTCATCAGGGCCACAGCCGCGAGCGCATCCTCTTCCTCCACCTCGCCCTTGAGGAGCAGCTTGGACCGGGCAGTGGCCAGCCTGATCAGGGACTCGAGTGTCCTCGGTGTGGGCGGGATCTGTCCCTCCTCTCCCCCACTCCTCCTCAGCTCCAGGTAGAACTCCCTGAGCCTGTCGACTGCCTCCTTGGTGAGCGAGGGGGTCCCCTTCTTGGCGAAAGCGATGTACTTTCTGAGGAGGCCGAACTCGACTGGGGGCGGCTTGGGGTACGCCTTCCTTTGGTGGACGGAGAGTATGTGTGTGGCGAGCTTCTCGTCCTCCCCGATGGACGGCTGGTCCTTTATCACGAAGATCAGGTCGAACCTTGTCAGCAGCGGGATTGGCACGTCTCCTATGTTGTCCGTGAGGTTCTGGAAGGGGTTGTATCTGCCCAGCACAGGGTTCATGGCTGCGAGTATCGCAGTCCTGGCATTCAGGCTAGCGTAGATACCGCCCTTGGCGACTGTGATAGTCTGCTGCTCCATCTGCTCGTGCAGGGCGCTTCTGTCTTCGGGCCTCATCTTGTCAAACTCGTCTATGCATGCGATTCCCTGGTCGGCCAGGACAACAACCCCCGCCTCCAACATGAAGACGTTCTTCTCCCTGATTACCGCTGCCGACAGTCCAGCAGCGCTCGTCCCCCTTCCCGACGCAAAGAGACCTCGCGGCGCAACTTGAGCCGTGAACTTCAATAGTTCCGACTTCGCCGTTCCAGGGTCACCGACGAGCAGGATGTTGACGTCGCCCCTCAGCTTGGTGCCGTCCGGCAGAACCGTCGATGTTCCACCGACGAGAAGCAGCAGGATTGCCTCCTTCTCTGCGTCGTGGCCCAGAATCGTGGGCGCCATCGAGGCAACCAGCTTCTCGTATGCGTCGGCGGAGTCGGCGATGCTCCGGATCACCGCCTCGTCATCCTTCGTTACCTGGACCTGGTCTTGCTCCTTTCCCCTCACCTCAACGTAGTTGCAGTCTATCTGCGACCTGAAGAGCCTGGTCCTCAGCTGGCCGAGCGCGTAGTCGGGGACTGCCCTCACGATGCCTGTCATCACGACCCTGTCGCCAGGCCTCGCGGTACTCACGATGTCGCCCTCGACGTTGACGTCGAAGAACTGGGGCAGCTGGCCCGGGGGCAGCTCCTCCGGGAGCTCCTGTATCCTGACGATCTGGAAGTCTATGAACCGGCTTTGCTTCTTCTCCAGCTCGAAGTTCCTTGCCTCGCCGCACAGCTCGCACTTGGGCGGCCGCTTGAGAGCAAGGTCGTCCTGGTCCTGGTATGTGACGTGGCCGCTGGGGCAGAGCCAGGCAGCCTGGACCATGAGCGGCCTCAGCTCTGACGTGCGTACGACCATTCCTGTAACGGCGAGCATCTTGTCCAGGTGGGACGTGTCCACCTTTCTTAGGGGCACTTGGTCTGGTATGCCCTTGATCCTGACCACCAAATCCCTCTTTATCCTGTCAGCATAGAGCGCGTTCTCGCTGCGCATAGTCTCGAAGGCAGCTGTCTTGAATGAGGCCAACGACGAGTCGGGCTCGAGAAGAACCCTGTTCGCCAGGTCGTTGTTGAACTTCAACAGGTCGCCGAAGTCGACAGCCAGCGACTTCCCCTCTGTGGAGATGAGCTGGGATATCTTCGTCCTGTAGACGTAGTTTCCGCCCCTGTCCGTCACGCTCTTCAGGAAATCCTCGAAGAGCTCCGAGAGCTTGCCGCTGGCGAGTGTTGCCACCCTATGCCCCCTCCCCGAGCAGCGCCCCTTTCCACTCCCTCGACAAGGACTGTGACACCGTGAAGAACTCTTTCTCTTCTGGCGTCAGCTTGTCTCCCAGGGAGGTAAGCGGTGTAGACGAGCTCGATAGCGAGAGGAGCTTGCTCAGCCTCATCCCGATCAAGTCGTAGCTGACCCCCCTCAGCCTCTCGTAGTCCTCCCTCCTCACCCTCCCGTCCTTCATCCCGTTCCCAAGGTAGCCTAGGCGCCTCCTCATCCTCAGGTAGAAGTCCTGTGGGAGGCTGGAGAGCTGCAGAGGCCCCATCATCTTCTCTCTGCTGAGCGACTTGAATATCTCTGTCTCGAACGGCTCTTCCCGCGTCTCGGCCACGTTCAGCTGCACGAGCTCCTCCGCGACCCAGCGCGGAAGGTCCACTGTCTCTCCCTCCTTCAGGCTCTCAATCTTGAAGTCGCCCGCGTCTATGTTCTCAACTGACGATCGCATCGTGACTCGCGTCCTGGTGAGGAGGAACTCCCTCTCCCTCCGCTCGAACAAATCCCTGACGACCTGAGAGCCGTCTGCCAAATCGAAAGGTCGGAAACCTTCGCTGCATAATTAAGTGTTGGGAGTCTGCCTGTTGCCCTTTCATTAGACTTACTGCACCGTAGGTCGCCGAGTCAGGGAAGCTTCTTGAGGCGCGAGACGATTCTCCTCAGCTGTTGGACAGCCCCGCGCCGATGCTCGGCTGAGGGTCGTTGCGTGACGGCCGGTCCCCCGACTGAGCCAGCAACAGACGCTACCGCGCCCTTCGGCAGAGTCGGTGTAGGTTTCTCGGGGACGATTCCCTCCGGCCTGACTGGGAGTATCACGACGAGCGCTTGACGACCTTTGTCCTGCCCAGGAGGCTCTCTCTGCGTTCAAGAAACCGAGTCAACTATCTCCGTACATTAGGAAAGGCGGGACGCGAACTCGTGCCTCGACAATAAACGTTCGAGTCGACCTCAGTCAACTGCTGTCTCCTAGCTAGGGTGGGCCCTCGGCCTCTGACTTCTGCCTGCGCCTGGCGAGTTTCCACAGCCTTCTCCCCCGCCGCCCTAGCCTTGAGGAGCTCTCAGGCTCCGCTTCTTCTCCGCTGTCCTGGCCTCTCAGGGCGCCGACCAACGCGGACACCTTCGACCTCGAAAGCGTTGGCGTGGACCTTTCTCTAAGGATGCCTTCGGGACGAAGTAGCAAGATTACTATGAGAAGGGTCGCGAACAAGATGTCCTGAAGCCAGTTGACGTCAAAGAAGATGTACGGCTGGAGATAGGGCTGGACTTGCTGCAGACCCTTGAATGCCAGCGTGAAAAAAAGGGTCCCCACGGCGACGCCGATATTGTTGCCTGCCCCTCCTATGATGACAATCAGGAAAGGCCAGAATGTCCACGCGAACCTTGTCCAGGTATCGTACTCAACTGAGGCAACGTAGAACGTGAAGATCGCTCCTGCCATGCCTGCTATTGCGGATGAGATAATCAGGATGTTGCGCCTCACCACAGCATCATCCTTTCCGAGCGCCCTCGACGCATCCTCATTGTCCCTCACTGCCCTCAACATCCTTCCAAGAGGGGCCCTCGCCACGCGCTCGGCGTAAAGGAAGATAATTATCACGAACGCGCTGGCGACCAACCCAGCGACCAGGTCCCTGTACCCTGAACCAAGGGATGACCAATACACGTACGGATCGGGTACCGCTATGTTCTGGGCACCCCCGGTGAGTGGCTCGTAAGTCCTAAGGATGACCTGGAAGAACTGGGCCGCGCCCAACAGCAGCATCCCGAGATAATCCTCCCTCAGGCGTATTGCCGGATACGAGGACAGGTACCCGAGGAGCGCGCCGACACCGGCGGCGACCAGCAGCGATAATACCGTGAGCCCGACCGCGAAAGCCGGGTCGGTCGTCAGCTTGGCGTTCACATCGCTGATAATCTGGGTATTGAAGATGATGAAGTCACGGTGGACACCGACGCCGTAGACGTACGCTGCCAGCCTTCCGGAGATCGAACCTGCAAACGCTGCTCCGCCCGCTATGAACATCACCTTGCCGAAGTTGGGTATGCCGGTATACCCGAACTCTAGGTTGAGGGATAGGCTTATCGCGAAATAGAGCGCATAGAAGTTCAGGAAGCTCAGACCAAAGCTCACGAGGTCTGTGCCGAAGAACAGAACCTGTGGAAGCCCCAAACTATTTCTTCGATCTCCTAAGTTTGATCGAGACGAGGCCCTGTGGGAGGACCATCAAAGCGATTACCATTATCAGCAGCGGAATCCCCTTCTGAAAGGGCGTCACATTAGGACCGAAGCCGTTGACCAAGCCTTGAACGAATACGTCAGTCGAAAACCCGGTGGCCATTTCGACGATGATGTAGGCTGCCAGCAGCCCCAGTATCGCCGCCACGACCCTCGGGCCAGTCCTCTTCTTCCTGAGGAGGTAGACTCCGATAAGAATGGCCAGAGCAGCAATGAGCCCCGCCCCAGCATAGCCGAATCCAAGGCCCAAACCGGTCGTAACCAAGTCCTCGCTTGCCCCGATTACAAGGCCCCCCATGACGGCCCCGAAGATGCTGGTCAGACCTCCCAGGACGCTTGATGCGAAGATTTCCACAATCAGGTTAGAACCAGTACTCGTTCCGCCCGGGAGCCACAACGTGTAGAGAGCCCCCGCGAGCCCCGCGAATCCACCTGCGAGCAGCCAAGACACCACGTAGACCCGCTCGACATTAATGCCCAAGACCCTAGCCAACGGCGGGTTCTCTACCGAAGCCCTCATCGCCACCCCAAATTTCGTCTTTGTGAACAACAGGAAGAGCATGAGCGTAATCAGGGCAAGGACGACCGGTGCCACCACGACAACCCCTTGCACACCGAGGAGGTTGAAGTCGCCGGGAAGCGAATAGAACTGTTTAGCATCAACGAGCTTGTAGCGCGACTGAAGATAGTCAGTGTAGATACCAAAGACGCCGATAAACCCTATGTCGACTCCGAATGTGGCTATCATGAGAGCGACGAGCGGGGTGCCCCTGTTGGCCAGTGGGCGCAGAATGCCCACGTACATGAGGACGGCCGCTCCCCCTGCAACAACGAATGCAACCAGACTGGCCGCATATGGTGTTAGGTGGTTGAGGGTGTCGAGCTGGTACGCGGTGTAGAGCCCGATGGTGACAAAGGAGCCGTAGGCGAAATTGGGCACTTTCGTCGTCAGGTAAGTCAGTGTCAGACCCATGGCCATGAGAGCGAAGAAGGTTCCGTATACGACGGATGCGACCACGTACGATGGAACCAAAGGCTGGAAACTCCGCCTGAGACCCTACAAAGGCTTAAAATACTTTCTCAACGACCACCTACACTCCGTTGAAAAAGAGAGGGGCATCTACTGCAACAGTCTTCGGATCTCTTATCGTGGGACTTCTCATTGGTGCAGGTCTAATCTACGCTGCTGCTCCATCGATCGGTCTCGGTGGCGTAAGCACGACAACAGTCAGCGGCGGTGTAACCACCGTCACTGGCGGCGTAACCACAGTCACTGGCACAGGAGGCCTATGCAATGGCCAAACAATTACAATAGGGGCACTGAACGACCTTAGCGCCGACCTTTCGGCCCAAGGCAAGGGTGACCTCGCCGCAGAGCAACTCGCGATTCAGGAGGTCAATACCTACCTGAAGAGCGCCAACTGCAAACTTACATTCGCTCTGAACAACCAAGACTACAAGCTGGACGGACCGACTGCGCTGTCTGAACTGCAAGCTATGTATGCTTCAGGAATCCGCGTCGTGGTTGGTCCGCTTAACAGCGGGGCGGCACGAGCGATTCTCGCATACGCGAACTCCAACCACATTGTGCTCATCAGCCCATCCTCGACGTCTCCTGCTTTGCACGTAACTGACGTCACGAACAACTACCTGTTCAGGACCGCGCCCAACGACGCGGCCCAGGGGCAGGGAATTGCTCGTGAAGTATTGACGCAGGGTGCAAAGGCAGCCATCGTCGTCAACAGGGACGACACGTACGGCGGCGGGCTGGCGAACGCAACCGTGAGCTTCCTTAAGCAAGACGGCATGGCTGCGGCCAACATTGCGGGTCCGTTCAAGTACGACCCGGCCACAACAGACTTCTCAGCTCTCATCACTCAAATGACCACTGCCTACAACACACTCAATACAGGAGCGAACGCAGGACACGTGTCCATAGTCGCTGTGTCATTCCAAGAGATTGGAACGATGCTAAAGCAGGCGTCGACCCAAAGCCCAACAATCTACAACGCTGTGCCGTGGTTTGGCAGCGATGGCACAGCTCAGAACTCGCTTTTGAGCAACTCCACCGTGGGTCAATACACTTCACACGTGAAACTACCTTCGACGCTATTCAACGTAGTCAACAACAGCAAGACAATCGCCTTCTTCAAACAGTACGCGGGCACATCTCAGGTTGCAGCCATCGTAGGCGGCGGAGTCTTCTACACACTGGAAGGCTACGACGACGTCTGGCTAGCAGCTCTGTCAATACTTTCAGCAGGGGCAAACGATGGGACCGCTATCCATGCTGTGTTCCCCACAGTGGCTAACAGCTTCTACGGCCTAACTGGCTGGGAAGGGCTCTCTGGAAACGACAGGATCCCTGGTTCATACCAGATCTGGAAGGTCGTTCCCAGCGGCAGCACGTTCACCTGGGTTCTAGCGGGAACCTGGGACTACAACACAGATACCGTCACCTGGACTAGCCCACCGTAAACTAAGAGATCCCCCATCTTCTTTTTGTGATAGTTAATGGCGTCGTTCCTGGAAGTAAGGGAACTCTCCAAGTCCTTCGGGAAACTTCACGCGCTCGACGGAGTTACACTCGACGTAGATGCAAAGAGGGTAAACATCCTTATCGGCCCTAACGGGTCCGGCAAGACCACCCTGATAAACGCCGTAAGCGGGTTCTACAAGCCGGACTCCGGAAGAGTGACCTTTGATGGCACAGACATCACTGGGTTTCCTCCTTACAAGGTCTACGGGCTGGGGCTTGCCCGCACCTTTCAGATTCCGAACCTATTCGGAAAACTCACGGTGCTTGAGAACGTCCTTGTGGCGGAGAAGGGCAACCCGGGGGAATCTTTTCTGAAGTCGCTTTTCAAGCGAAGATGGGTCAAGATTGAAACTGATGCGACCGAGAGGGCTTTGAAGCTCTTGGAGCTCTTGGGCCTGAGCAAAGTCTGGGACATCCCCGCCCTGAACCTGAGCGGCGGACAGATGAAGCTCCTCGAGATGGGGAGGGTGCTGATGAGTGGCGCGAAGCTCATTCTACTCGACGAGCCGATATCGGGGGTAAACCCCACCCTGGCCCACGAAATCTTCGGGAGGATACTCAAGCTGCGAGACGACCTCGGGGTCACTTTCCTCATCGTCGAGCACAGGCTGGACATTGCGCTGAGCTACGTCGACACTGTCACCGCGATGGCCTTTGGCAAGGTAGTCGCGGCTGGTAAGCCAGAGCTCGTGATGGCCGACCCGAAGGTCGTCGAGGCGTATCTGGGGGCCTAGATGTCACTCAGGGTCGAAGGCGTCTCCGCAGGCTACGGAAAACTTCAGATCATATCAGACATCTCGCTTGATGCAAGCCCGGGCCAGCTAACAGTTGTGGTCGGCCCCAACGGGTCAGGCAAAAGCACCCTGCTAAAGACGATATCTGGCCTGACCACAATGTACAACGGCACTGTAACTCTCGACGGCAAGACCCTATCGGGCCTACCATCACATGTCATAGCCAGGTCGGGCGTAGCCTATTTGCCCCAGACGGACAGCACATTCTCACAGCTGACCGTGTCCGAGAACTTCAAGATGGCGGCTTACACTGTATCAAAGAGCGACTTTGACTCCAGGATCAAGGACGCGTTCAGCATATTCCCTCAGTTGGAGAACTACATGAAGTCCAAAGTTATCAATTTGAGCGGCGGGGAACGACAGATGGTCGCAATGACTATGGCTCTCGTCCGCAAGCCCCAGGTCATCCTCTTCGACGAGCCCACCGCGAACCTTTCGCCCAAGCTGGCCACCCAGGTCCTGAAGACCATCGCGACGCTTGCCAAGGAGAGAGGTCTCACGATTGTGCTTGTCGAGCAGAACGCACGAAGGGCGCTCGAAGTAGGCGACGCAGCTTACCTGCTGGTGGGGGGGAAGAACGCGTTCGTGGGGACGGCCAAGGAGCTGCTGACTCACGGGGAGCTTGCCAAGCTCTACCTCGGGATAAAGGTGGCCCAGGCCTGAAGCGAAACAAGCCACCCCGCCTTTGGCCTCCCATCTTGCAATGAATAAATAAGAAGTCTCGTCGACTCGGATTGGAGAACAGGGGAGAAGATATCCTCGTCCAAGGTGTTGACTTGATTGCCCATTGAACAGCTGATGTGGATTGAGAAGTACAGGCCCGCGAGCCTGGACGCGCTCGTCGACCAGGAAGGGGTCAAACAGAGGCTCAAGCTCCTGATCGGGAAGAAGGCGGAGCTTCCGCATCTGCTCTTCGCGGGTCCTCCTGGCTCAGGAAAGACAACGACAGCGCTGATAATCGCGAAGCAGATACTCGGCGACTTGTGGAGGGACTACACCCTCTCGCTCAACGCGAGCGACGAGAGGGGCATCGACATGGTGAGGGAGAGGGTGAAGACATTCGCCCGATTCTCTGACAGGAGGGAGGGCGTCCCATTCAGGCTGGTCGTGCTGGACGAAGCGGACGAGATGACAGGCGATGCACAGACCGCCCTCAGGAGGATAATGGAAGAGACCTCGACATTCACCCGTTTCATCCTAATCTGCAACTACTCCTCCGGGATAATAGAGCCCCTGCAGAGCAGGTGCGCGATATTCAGGTTCCAGAGGCTGGACGAGGGGGCTGTTGTCACCCACCTCAAGGAGATAGCGAAGAAGGAGAAGGTGAAGGCATCGAGCGACAGTGTCTTCGGTGAGGTCTTCGAGGCGACGCAGGGCGACCTTAGACAGGCAATCAACCTCTTGCAGGCCGCGTCCGTTTCCGGCGAATTGACAATGGAGAGCGTGAAGTCTGTGACTGGGGCGGCGGTCAAGACCAGGGTCGCGGACATAATCAAGCTCGCCCTGAACGGAGACTTCGATGGCGCCAGGGCTGGAATGGTCGAAATGACGAGGGTTTACGGAGTCCCAGAGCGCGACTTCCTCAAGTACGCGAACGAGGCGCTGAACTCCGCGAAGTTGGATGACATCGGAAAGGCGATTTCAATCATGGCAGAGTACGACTTCCGCCTCGTCCAGGGCGCTCAGCCCGAGCTCCAGCTGACGGCGATGCTCGCCGAACTCTCTGCCCTGAAGCGGAAGTGAGGTTGGCACGGACCTCTCTCTCCCAAGGGGCATCCGGGACATCGAACCAGATGAATACGAGTTGCACTCGAAGGTTCAGCGGACATTCCAGGAGACCGCCACCCTCTTCAACTTCAAGCTGATGGATCCGGCCTCGATTGAACACCTGTCCGTACTGAGGGCCAAGAGCGGCGCAGAGGTGGACAAGGAGATCTACTCATTCAAGGACAAGGGGGGAAGGGACGTCGGGCTCAGGTTCGACCTCACAGTCGGGATGACGAGGTACGTCTGCTCGAGGAGGGACCTGAAACCGCCGGTCAAGCTCGCCTGCGCAGGCGGGGTCTGGAGGTACGACGAGCCGCAACACGCGAGGTACAGGTTCCACACGCAGTGGGACGCAGAGATCTACGGAACGCCGTCGATAGACTCGGACGCGGAAGTGATAGACCTCGGCAGGAGCATCTTCGACAGACTCGGGCTGGGTGGCGACGTCGTCGAGATAGGAGACAGAAGGGTCGTCCAAGAGTTCATCGAGAGGGAGCTGAAGATGGAAGCGGGTGAGCGGATGTTCGACTTGATGAGGGCCCTCGACAAGGTCCAGAAGAAGACCCGAGGTGAGCTCCTCAAGGAGTACACGCAGAAGGGGTACTCCAGCGCTGACATCGAGAGATTGCTCGAGTTCGGCGGGCTCAGGGGCCAGCCCGAGAAGATTCTCTCAAAGCTCGGCGAGCTCAAGCTGCCCACGGCAGACGGTCTGGGCGAGTTGAAGGACAGGCTGACGGAGCGGGGCGTCAAGAACTTCGAGTTCAACCTCAGCATCGTGAGGGGAATCGACTACTACACAGGCGTCGTCTTCGAAATCGTGGACGGGGCGCACCCGGACCTGGGGTCGCTGTGCGGGGGAGGGAGGTACGACCTTCTGCCCAGGGTCTTCGGAAGGCCAGAGCTCTCGGCCACCGGCTGCGCGGGCGGCATAGAGAGGGCAGTCCTATCGCTCTCCAAAGAGGGGAGACAGGCCGACTCGCTTACCTACGTTGCGTTCGCGAGCAGGGACGTCTACGGGAGCGCGCTGAGGTTCTTGTCAGGGCTCAGGTCGGAAGGAATCAGGGCCGAGGCAGCGCTGCAAGAGAAGCCCCTTGGGAAGCAGTTGGAGGAGGCCAGCGGCATGGGCGCGAGGTGGGCGCTGATTGTCGGCAAGAAGGAGGTCGCCTCAGGCGTGGTAACACTCCGCGACATGCGCGACAGAAGCGAGCGGCAGATTCCTTTCGATGAGGCTCTGGCCCACATCAAGGCGCTGCATTGAGCGCTACGACTCGGCCCTCTTCTTCTCCTCGTTGATCAGCTCTGTCAGGGCCTCGAAGGCCCGACCGACCTCGCGCATCTTGACCACCATGATCGTGTCCGTGTGGCAGCTGACTGTGTCCTCAATGTTGACGTGCCTCCTCGAGAGCTGGTTGTAGAATGCAATAAGACAGCCGGGCGTGGATATTATCTCGTCGGGGCTCTGGACGATTATCGCTGCGTAGTCGTCCCCCTCCTCGAGCACCTCTCCACCCGACAGCTCCCTCTTCACCTTCCTGTGGAGCCGCTGGTCGAATATCAGGGTGATCGAGGAAAGGCTCTCCGAGACTTGGATGAAGTCCTCTTGGTGGCTCGACAACATCGACCCGACCACCCGCAGCGTCCTCTTCGTCTTCTCGACGGACATCTTGGAGACGTGCGTCCTCACATTGACGACGCTGCCGGCGACAACGTTCCCTATCTCGTGGGACGCAGGCGAGTAGGAGCCCCTCAGGCGTTTGAGGGCAGTGATCACGCTCTCCTCGTTGACACGCGTCCCTGTCCTCGCCGCCACCTTGGGGACGAGCATCCTCGCTAGTGCGCTCAGATTGACGTAGTCCCTCACCAATGCGTCCTGCACTGAAAGGTCGAAGTTGACCTCGTCCCTGACAGCCCCTGATATCGAGCTGGCTTTGACCAGTTTCGGGTCACGTCGAGCCAATCTTAGGTCAGACGTGGCCAAAATCTATAAAAGCCTTTGCTCCACGCTCGGGTCAAGATTGGGCAGGGCCGTAGTTCTTGCGTATTCTGGAGGTCTAGACACCTCAGTCTGCATAAAGTGGTTGCAGGAGAAGTATGACGTCGATGTCGTCACGCTGACGCTGGACCTGGGGCAGCAGGACAACCTCGATGAGATTGCAAAGCGCGCCTACGCGATCGGGGCGAAGAAGCACTACACCGTCGACGCGAGGCAGGAGTTCGTATCTGACTACGTCTTCCCGGCAATCGAGGCGAACGCCATGTACGAGGGGAAGTACCCCCTCAGCACAGCCCTCGGTAGGCCCCTGATAGCAAAGAAGCTCGTGGAGGTGGCGGAGAAGGAAGACGCGTTCGCAGTGGCGCACGGCTGCACCGGCAAGGGAAACGACCAAGTCCGCATCGACGTGACCGTCCGGGCGATGAATCCCTCGATCAAGGTCATAGCGCCCGTGAGGGAGTGGAACATGACAAGAGACGAGGAAATCGTCTACGCGCAGAAGCGCGGAATCCCGATCAACCCTTCGAAGTCAATCTACAGCGTTGACCAGAACATCTGGGGCCGCTCGGTGGAGAGCGGTCCGCTCGAGCGGCCGGACCTGGAGCCGCCCGCAGACGCTTTCGAATGGACTACCCCTCCCGAAGACGCACCGGATACCCCCGGCTACCTGGAGCTGGAGTTCCACGAGGGCCTTCCAGTGAAGGTCAACGGAAGGTCTATGGAACCTCTCAACCTCATAGACTACGTCAACAGGTTCGCAGGCCAGCACGGTGTCGGAATCATCGACCACGTGGAGGACAGGCTGGTGGGAATAAAGTCCAGAGAGGTCTACGAGTGCCCAGCTGCGGTCACGCTAATCGAGGCCCACAGGGACCTCGAGAAGCTCGTCCTGACCAGACACGAGCTTGCCTTCAAGGCCCAGGTGGAGCGGGAGTGGGCCTGGCTGGTCTATTCCGGGCTCTGGCTCGAGCCTCTTCGGGTTGCCCTGGACAGGTTCATCCGGGCCACCCAGCACAGGGTCACCGGAAAGGTCAGGCTGAAACTGTACAAGGGAGGCATGAGGGTCGTGGGCAGGTCCTCAGAGTACTCCATCTACAAGCTGGACCTCTCGACGTACAACAAGAACTCGACCTTCGACCAGAGGAACGCAGTCGGGTTCATCGAGCTTTGGGGGCTGCAGTCCAGAGTAGCTGCGAGCCTGGCCTCATTCAAGGAGGAAAAGGGGAAGAGTGGACGTCCGAGGGCGAAGGCTAAGGAAACAAAGTGACGAGACGACCGCCTTCGTCTCCTCGATGGCGTTCGACGGGCAAATCGCCGGTCGCGTGATCAGGACGAACATGGCGCACATGGTCTCGCTCGTCCGCGCAGGGCAGGTGCCGAGGGCCGTAGGTGCAAGGTGCCTCAGGTTCCTGTCAAGCGCCCCTGCAGTGGTCAAACCCGGCGCAGTCGCCGAGGACTTCCACCAGCAGCTCGAACAGGAGGCGGTGGACTCGCTCGGAGTGGACGTGGCCGGATACATCAACCTGGGGAAGAGCAGGAACGACCAGGTGGCCACGGCGATAAGGATGGAAGCCCGCGGCCAGCTGGTCTCTCTCCTCGAGGCGGTCTCAGGCCTGCAGGACGTCATCCTGAGCGTCGCGCGCAAGTACGGTGGGACGATAATCCCGGGCTACACTCACCTCCAGAGGGCCCAGCCTGTCACCGTCGCGCACCACTTCTTCGCATACTTCGACTCGTTCCAGCGCGACGTCCAGAGGCTCCTCCAGCTCTACGACAGGATCAACGTGTCGCCCATGGGGTCCGCAGCCCTGGGGGGAACAAGCGTGAAGGTAGACAGGAAGCTGGTCGCAGACCTGCTCGGATTCCAAAGCGTGACGTCAAACGCGATGGACGCGGTCTCTTCACGCGACCTTGTTCTGGAGTGCATCTGGTGCGCGACCATGGTGATGGTCGACCTCAGCAGGCTCGCAGAGGAGCAGATTCTCTGGAGCTCGAAGGAGTTTGGGTTCGTTGAACTCACTGACGAGTACACGGCCTCGAGCAGCATCATGCCACAGAAGAAGAACCCCGTCGTGGCGGAGATTGCGAGGGCGAAGTCCGGTTCCGTCATGGGGAGCTTGATGGCTGCCACAGCGATTGTGAAGGCCCTCCCCTACTCCTACAACCTCGACCTGCAGGAGACGACCCCTCATCTCTGGCGTGCTCTGGCCGACTCGACCTCGTCCGTGACCATGCTCGGCCGGTCTCTGTCGACCATGAAGTTCAACCTCGACGCAATACGCAGGTCCATCAGCAACGACTACTCCACTGCCACGGCGCTGGCTAACCATCTCGTGGAGAAAGACGGCATCTCGTTCAGACAGGCGCACGCAATCGTAGGCGAGCTCGTCAAGGCCTCACTGGAAGAAGGAGTTCCATTCGCCGAGGCCGTATCGAAGCGAATGCCATCAGTCTCATCGAAGATTGCAAGGAAGATCTCGATGGACAAGCGCGAGGTCGAGGAAGTCCTCGACCCATCCGCCTACCTAGAGAGCGTCACGACAGAAGGGGGGAGCAACCCGAGGTTCATCCCTGAAGAGCTGAAGAGGCGCTCGGCCTCGCTCGACGCAACGAGGGCTTCCCTCTCGCGTCTCAAGGCTTCCCTGGCCGCATCTGAGAAGAAGCTCTTGAGGGAGGTCGACCTGATAACCAAGGAGGTGAAAAAGTAGAGATGGACATGAAGTGCGCAGAATGCGACGCTGGAATCTCCGTACCCAACGACGCCATCACCGGCGAGATTGTCTCGTGCAAGGACTGCGGCTCAGAGTACGAAGTCGCAGAAATCAAGGGTGGAACGGCGATGCTGAAGCCAGCGGAACAGGTAGAGGAGGACTGGGGAGAGTAATTGCGGGCTAGCATAGCCTTCGACCGTCTCAGGTGGGAGGAGAAGGCGCTCAAGGAGGCAGCGGACGCTGTGGGAATCGAGGCTTCCTTGGTCGACGCCAAGGGACTACTCTTCGACATCTCCAGGAGCGGCGCGCAAGACCTCGGCGACGTCGTCGTCCAGAGGTGCATCAGCCACTACAGGGCCCTGTTCCTCTCCAGAATGCTCGAATGGGCCGGAGTCAGCGTGATCAACAAGTACGCAGTAGCAGAGCTGTGCGGCAACAAGCTGGCGACGACAATGGCCCTCGCGAAGGCTGGAGTTCCGACTCCGAGGACGATCGTTGCGCTCTCTTCAGAGATGGTGCAGAAGGCGGCGGAGGAGCTCGGTTTCCCGCTGGTATTGAAGCCGTTCACCGGCAGCTGGGGGAGGATGGTCAGCGTCGTGAGGGACAACTCCACCCTCCAGTCGATAGTCGAGCTGAGGGAGGAGCTGCCGAACCCAATCGAGCACATGTACTACGTCCAAGAGTACATCCGAAGGCCGCCCAGGGACATCAGGGCAGTCGTGGCCGGCGCGGAGATTGTGGCCTGCGTGTACAGGTACGCCGCCGAGGGCGACTGGAGGACAAACGTCGCGAGGGGAGGCACCTCCAGGGCCTTCTCGCCAGATCATGAGCTCGAGGAGCTAATCCACAAGGCAGCTTCTGTCGTCGGAGGCGGAGTCCTGGGCGTGGACGCTATGGAATCCCAGTCTGGCTACGTCGTCCACGAGGTCAACAACACGGTGGAGTTCAAGGGGGCGCAGTCTGCCGTGGAGTGGAGCATACCGAAGAAGATAGTCGAGTACGTGGCGAGTACGGTGAAGAGCTAGATGGTCAGGGCGGCCGTAGTCGCGGCGTCGGGCTACATAGGTGGCGAACTCGTGAGGCTGCTCCTCCAGCATCCTGACGTGGAGCTGACCGTCGCGACGTCGAGGAGCCACGACGACGAGTACCTCTTCAAGGTCCATCCGAACCTGAGGGGGATCACCGACCTCAAGTTCACGAAGTACGACCAGGCCAAAATAACAGAAAAGGCGGAAGTGGCATTCACTGCGCTGCCGCACGGCGAGTCGATAAAGTTCGTACCGCAGCTCGCTGCCACAGGGATGAAGGTAGTCGACCTGAGCGCCGACTTCCGCCTGAAGGACCCGGCGCAGTACAGGCGCTGGTACGGCTACGAACACCCCTCGCCAGAGCTCCTCGAGGAGTTCGTCTACGGCATACCTGAGCTGAACAGGGAGCAAGTCAAGGGAGCAAGGCTCGTCGCCTCGCCTGGCTGCATGGCCATCACGTCGATACTAGCCATGGCTCCGCTCCTGAAGGAGAAGTCTCTCGCAATCGACAAGAGTAGGATAGTGGTCGACGCCAAGGTCGGCTCGTCCGGTGCGGGAGGCAAGCCCTCGGTCTCCACACACTTCTCCGAGCGGTACAACGTCGTCAGGCCCTACGCCCCTGCGGGCCATCGGCACTCGGCCGAGATAGAGCAGGTCCTCTCCTCAGTGGCTGGCGAGGAGGTGAAGGTCTCGATGTCTGCGCACGCAGTGAACATGGTAAGGGGGATACTCAGCAGCTGCCACATGTTCACCGGCGTCAAGGTGCAGCCTCTTGAAGTGTGGAAGGCGTTCAGGGCGGCGTACTCTGACTGCCGCTTCGTCAGACTGGTCAGGGAGAAGAAGGGGCCCTTCAGACTCCCGGACCCAAAGCTGGTGATAGGCTCGAACTTCTGCGACGTCGGCTTCGAGATAGAGGAGAGGACAGACAGAATCGTGGCCCTAGGGGCCACAGACAACCTCGTGAAGGGAGCGGCAGGGAACGCCATCCAGTGCATGAACCTCATGCTTGGGTTCGACGAAGAGAGAGGGTTGACACAGGCGCCCCTCCACCCGGTGTAGGGAGCATGAAGCTCGTCGTCAAGATAGGCGGGAGCCTCATGAGGGGAGGCGTCCCGGACAACCTGTTGGATGATGTGGCCAGGCTCGCAAAGACCTGCCAGATCGCCCTGGTCCATGGAGGTGCGGATACAGTAACGGAGATTGCCACTAGGCTGGGCAAAGAGCAGAGGTTTGTCGTTTCTCCAGAGGGGGTCAGGAGCAGGTACACTGACAGGGAGACTGCAGAGATCTACACCATGGTGATGAGTGGTATGCTGTCAAAGCGAATAGTTCTCTCCCTCAAGTCGCGAGGACTGGAGGCGGTCTCCCTCTCCGGCCTGGACGGCTCGCTGTTCCAGGGCAGAAGAAAAAAGAAGCTTGTCGTTGTCGACGAGAGGGGCAGAAAGGTGCTAATCGAGGGTGGATACACCGGGAAGGTCGAGTCTGTCAACTCCTCACTGATCAACATGCTGATCTCAGGCGGGTACATACCAGTCGTGTCTCCGGTCGCGATGGGGGAGGAATCGGAACCCCTCAACATCGACGGAGACAGGGCGGCCTCCTCCCTCGCGTCTGGAATTTCGGCTGATGCCGTAGTCTTCCTCACGAACGTTGACGGAGTCCTTCTCGACGGAAGGCTGGTGGAAAGGATGACAGTCGCTGAGGCGGTGGAGAGACTGCCGCAGATAGGCTACGGCATACAGAAGAAGGTGATGGCGGCCATCGACTCAGTGCAATCCGGCGTCAAAGAAGCGTTGATTTGCTCTGGAACCAGGGAAGAACCGCTCTCGAACGCGCTGGCCCACAGAACTTGCACGGTGATAGCATAGAAATGGACAGATACCAGGAACTTGAGGAGACCTTCGGCTCGTCCGCATTCCAGAAGTTCCCTCTCACGATTGTTCGGGGGAAGGGAGCGTCGGTCTGGGACGCAGAAGGAAAGGAGTACGTGGATTTCATGGCTGGTTACGGGGTCGCGATAGTCGGGCACTCCAACCCAGCGGTTGTGGAGGCGGTGAAGAAGCAGGCCGAGAGGCTGATAACCTGCCACGGCTCGGTCTACAACGACGCCAGGTCGGAGTTTCTCGAGAGGCTCGCGGGAGCCGCGCCACGCGGCTTGGACAGGGCGCTGCTCACAAACAGCGGGACTGAGACCGTGGAAGCAGCGATCAAACTGGCGAGGCGGCACACGAGTAGGAAACGCTTCGTCTCAATGAAAGGGGGCTTCCACGGAAAGACATTCGGCGCCCTCTCTGCCACTTGGAACAAGAAGTACAGGGAACCATTCGCGCCCCTCCTCGACAACTTCGATTTCGCTGAATACGGCGACGCCTCTTCACTCGCTTCGCTCGTGAACAAGGAGACCGCGGCGGTGATAGCGGAACCGATTCAGGGCGAGACAGGCATCATCGTGCCTCCGGCTGACTACCTCAGACAAGTGAGGGAGATCTGCGATAGGGAGGGCGCGCTCCTAATCCTAGATGAGATACAAACCGGGCTGGGGAGGACAGGGAAGATGTGGGCATCACAGCACTGGAATGTTGTACCCGACATAATGGCGGTGTCGAAAGGTCTTGGCGGAGGTGTCCCCATCGGGGCGGCGCTCTCGACCAGCGAGATCATGGGCAGCCTGAAGAGAGGCGAGCACACGAGCACATTCGCAGGCAACCCCCTCGCCTGCGCGGCCGCCTCTGCCACCCTCGAGTTCATTCGAAGCGACGACCTGCCAGCCAAGGCCGAGTCCAAGGGGAGGAAGATGAAGGAGGGGCTCACCAGGGTCGCCTCGGGGTCCAAGCTCTCAAGAGAAGTCAGGGGGATGGGTCTGATGCTCGCGCTCGAGACGAGGGTGGACCTTCACCAGCCGCTGCTGGACGCCATCAAGCGCGGCGCAATCTTCGCGTATTCGGGCAGGGAGACGTTCAGGTTCCTCCCACCGCTCGTCATCGAGGATAGCCAAGTAGAGATGGGGCTGGAGGTGCTGGCAGGAGTTTTGGGTGCAGAGGAGGTAAGGCGACTCGGGCCCCGTTGACGACCTGTCGCCGGAGGCCGCAGAAGCTCCATGCGCGAAATTCGTTGACGTGGGCCTGTTGGACGTGGAGAGAGGGCCGGTGGTTCGCGACGTGAACAAC
This sequence comes from Nitrososphaerales archaeon, assembly GCA_032906765.1. Taxonomy (NCBI): domain Archaea; kingdom Thermoproteati; phylum Nitrososphaerota; class Nitrososphaeria; order Nitrososphaerales; species Nitrososphaerales archaeon. The sequence continues at coordinate 159,565 of JAJTZB010000003.1, read as the reverse complement.
ACGATGGAGATCAAGAACACAGCTGCGGCGACGGTGGAAGGATTCCCAAAAGGAGTGGTTGACTCCTCGGTCCTTATCCAGAGAAGATGAGCGTTTGGCCATCGACCCAGTCGCGCTTCTCATGGGGGCGCTCAGAATCTACTCTCCCACCGGGGAGGAGGGGAGGCTCGCTTCTTACATCAGAGCCCGCATGAAGGAGTTTGGCTACTCCAAGGTCAGGGTCGACAGGGCGGGTAACGTAATTGGAGAAGTTGGCAGGGGACCAATCAGTCTTCTTCTCTGCGGGCACATGGACACAATCCCCGGAAGGCTTGATGTGAAATCTGAAGTTGGCTTCGTCCACGGGAGGGGAGCTGTCGACGCGAAGTCTCCCCTTTGCGCCTTGCTAATCGCAGGCGCCAGGGCAAGGGACGCCGGCGTCAAGATGACCTTCGCGGCTGCTACAGACGAGGAGGGGGATGGCTTCGGGATTCAGACGCTGACAAGGAGCGGGACGAAGTACAAGTTCGCCATCTTCGGTGAACCTTCTGGAGCGGATCGAGTCACCATAGGATACAGGGGGAGGGTAAGCATGAGGGTCGTGCTCAAGACGGGAGGCGGGCACGCGGGCTCTTCATGGGCACACGTTAGCGCCCTAGATGAATTCTACTCCATCGTTAACGCCCTCAAGGAACTCGAAAGAGGCAGCGCTGTCGGGGCGAGCCACTTCAGGTCGCTCTCTGTCTCGCCCACACTTATGAAGGCAGGAACGTATCACAACGTCGTCCCACCCACCTGCGAAGCGACTTTCGACATCAGAATACCCCCTGGCATGAAGAGTTCTCGAGGCATGGAGATGGTCGAGGGGGTCGTCCGAAAATCAGTCCACGGCTCCACCTCGGTCGAAGTGCAGTTCGACGAGGCGACAGAGCCCTATGAGGCGGACCCCAACTCAATCCTCACGAGGGCCTTCCAGCGCTCGATCATTCTCAAGCTGAAGGCGAAGCCAGTGATGGTCAGGAAGACGGGGACTGGCGACATGAACACCCTTGCCTCCGCCACGGATGCGCAGTGCGTAACATACGGCCCCGGGGACTCGGAGTATTCCCACACAGACAAGGAGAAGGTCTCTGTCCGGGACTACTTGGACAGCATAGGCGTCTTGGAAGAGGCGATAAGGCAGGTTGCCACCCTGAGCGCAAAGACGTGATGCGCCCGCTTCTCACACCCGGCCCGGTGTCGGGCGAGACAGCGCAGGATACTCTTTAATCTCGGGATGTCCGAGCTTCCTCGAGAGAAATGGAACGGGCAGTCGTACTTGTCAACCTCTCTCCAGGCGCCGAGGAGCGGAGCATCGCCGCGCTGAAGGGAGCGCCGGGAGTCCAAGCCGTCTACCAAGTCTATGGGCTATACGACCTCCTAGTGATCGTCGAAGGGAAGGACGACCAGGCGGTGAAGGCAACGATCTCTGACAGACTCAGAGCAAATGAGGGCGTCGTATCCACAATCACAATGAAGGTCCTCAAGTAGAGGCAGCCAACGCTTAAACAGCGTAGCGTCGGGACCCGCCGAGATGAAACCCAAGATTCTCTTGACCGGTGCCACGGGTCAGATTGGTTCCGAACTGACGCCACTACTGAGGGAGCGGTACGGTTCTTCTCAGGTTGTAGCCGGCGTCCACCATCTGGAGCACGCGAAGGGACTTGGTGAGGGCCCGCAGGAGGTTTTCGACGTGAAAGAACGCGCGACGATAGAACGCTTGATCAAGAAGCACGGAGTGGACACCGTCTACCACCTGGGCGCAGTCCTGTCTGCGGTCGGCGAAAAGGATCCGCAGCTGGCGTGGGAGGTCAACATGCAGGGCTTGAAGAACGTCCTTGACGCCTCCCTCTCAACAGGAGTCAGCAAGGTCTTCTGGCCGAGTTCAATCGCGGTCTTCGGACCGGACGCGCCGCGCTCGATGGCTCCTCAGGGGGCAGCGCTCAACCCAACCACGATGTACGGCGTGACAAAAGTGGCTGGCGAGCTCCTCTGCAACTACTACTACCTCAAGTTCGGCCTGGATACGAGGATTCTGCGTTACCCTGGCTTGATCAGCAGCATGACGCCACCGGGCGGGGGGACGACAGACTACGCAGTCGCGATCTTTTACGCCGCTCTCCGTGGGGAGAACTACCAGTGCTTCGTCAGGGAGGACACCGTGCTTCCGATGATGTACATGCCTGACGCGCTGGACGCGACCGTGAGGATAATGGAGGCGGACCCGACAAAGACGCCGAGGCACATGGGCTACAACCTAGCCGCGATCAGCTTCTCCGCGGGAGAGCTCGCTTCCGAGATCCGGAAGCGAATACCGGCCTTCCACTGCACCTACTCTCCAGACTCCAGGCAGAAGATCGCAGACTCTTGGCCGATGTCCATAGACGACAAGGAGGCGCGGAGGGACTGGGGGTGGTCGCACAGGTACGACCTGGAGAGGATGGCGAAGGACATGGTTGAGAAGTTGGGCGAACGGGTCGGGCCTGCGAAGAAAAGCGGATAAGGCAGCCTCCTGACGGCCGAGCCGACGTGATATGAGAGATCCGACATCATTCCTTAAGCAAGAGTACGACGACCTGGTCAGACAGGAGATAGAATGGAGGCTCCGGGTCCTCGCTGGCCCCAGTGCCCCGTGGTGCGTCGTTGACGGGAAGAAGGTCCTGATGTTCTGCTCGAACAACTACCTGGGCCTGAGCAACCATCCTAAACTGAAGGAGGCGGCCATCAACGCCGTAAGGACTCACGGAGCTGGTTCCGGTTCTGTCAGGCCAATTGCAGGAAACATGGACATACACGTCGAGCTTGAGAGGAGGCTGGCGAGGTTCAAGGGAGCAGAGGCCTCACTCGTCTACCAGACGGGCTTCGCGACCAACGCTGGGCTCATTCCCCAGCTGGCGGGCGAGGGCGACATCATAATCAGCGACGAACTGAACCACGGCAGCATCATTGACGGCGTCAGGCTTTCGCGAGCTGAGCGCGGCGTCTACAAGCACGCGGACACCGAAGACTTGGCGAGGGTCCTCGATGAGGCAGAGAAGCGGCCAACACCCTACAGGCGCATCCTGATAATCACAGATGGCGTCTTCTCGATGGACGGGGACATCGCGCCTCTGGACAGGATTGCGAAGGTGGGCAAGGAGCACGGCGCCATGGTCTACGTGGACGACGCGCACGGCGAAGGAGTGCTGGGCGACGGCGGGAGAGGAATAGTGTCTCACTTCAAGCTGACGAGAGACATGGTGCACGTCGAGATGGGGACATTCTCAAAGGCATTCGGCGTGGTCGGCGGCCACATCTCAGGTTCCAGGGACCTGATCAACTTCGCTTACAACAAGTCGAGGACTTGGCTGCTGAGCGGCTCGGCCCCCCCGGCTGTAGCTGCCGCGTGTCTCGCAGCAGTGGACGTCCTCGAGCACGAGCCACAGCACGTCCAGAGGCTGTGGGAGAATACACGTCACTTCAAGAAGGCAATGCGGGACCTCGGCTTCGACATAGGGAAGAGTGAGACGCCGATCACGCCAGTCATGGTCGGGGAGAGCGGCAAGGCGAAGAAGCTGAGCTCCAGGCTGTTCGAGGAGGGAGTGTTCGCGCTCCCGATAGTGTACCCCATGGTGGCCCAGGGGAAGGCGAGAATCAGGACGATAATGAACGCGGCCCTGAGCAGGAGCGACCTAGACTTCGCAATCGCTGCCTTCGAGAAGGTCGGAAGGGAACTACAGATAATCTAGAGAGAAGGGGTCTCCTAGGTTCCAGCGCTCCGTGCCGTACTTCTCCGCGAGGAGCCTCGCCACAGAATCCTCTTCCTCCCTGCTCAGCGTATCGTCTTCATGGTCGAAGTCTGCTGCATCAAGCAGGGCTTTGACGAAGCCGTCCCTCCCGACCCCAGAGTTCGCAACTCTGGCGAAGTTGCTCCTCGGATACTTCCTCTCGACCTTGGCCTCTCGCGGCCTAGTCAGCCTCTCCACCTCGTCGACATCAGCGTTCATGAGGAGCGTTCCGTGACAGACCGCCCCAGAGCTTGTAATGTAGGCAGCCATGCCCGAGACCTTCCCCTTCTCTGTGACAATCCTGTTGGGGGGTTGGAAAGATGCTGAGACCCAGCATGCAGAGAGTGCGTCCGCCACTATGCCCGCAAACGTCCTGAAAACACCTTTTGCATCCGCAGAGTACGCAACCCTCGAACCCCGCGCCCCCTTGGGGGCGAAGAACGACCAGTTGACGTTGCCCGGTCCGTTGTAGACCGCCCCACCGGCTGTGAAGCGCCGCACCACTGGAAAACCTCGCTCTGCGCAGTACGCCATGTCCGTCTCCATGCTTGCCAGCTGCGCCCTCCCTATCACAACCGACTTCTGGTTGGTCCAGACCCTCACCGTGGGCACCCTCATCAGCCTGAAGATCGCCTCCTCCGCCGCCAGGTTCGAGTAAGGGTCCCCGAGAGTGACGTCCAGGAGCCTGCCCTTCAACGGGCAGGGCGAGCCTGTGCGGGCGTTAAGGGTTTTCAACCTGCCATTGCGAGCCGCAGCCCATGCCATTCCGGTTCCTGCCAGACGTCGCGCTCGCAGACGTAGCCTTCGAGGTGACCTCCACCTCGGTCTCAGGCCTGTTCAAGGATGCAGCGGCAGCGCTCACGGAGGTGATGGTGGACAGGCAGACTCTGGCCCGGCGCAAGACAAGCACGTTGCGACTCGAGGCCGAGGACCTCGACAGGCTCCTCTACGACTTCCTGACCGACCTGATCATCCGCAAGGACGTTGACCTCTTCTTGGTCAAGGACGCCGAGGTCCGAGTAGAGCGGAGCGGCCGCAGGCTCGAAGCGAAGTTGGCAGGAGAGAAGATCAACCGCCTGAAGCACGGGTTGAGGAACGACGTGAAGGCTGTCACGATGCACATGTTCGGCGTCAGACGAGAGGGCAGGGGCTGGAAGGCAACGGTCGTCCTAGACATCTGATTCCCCGACCGAACCGTGCCCGGCTCTGTCAAGTTGATGGGCCACAGCAAAGGTTGTAAGGCGTCGGGCCATGAAGGCCGAGTAGTGGAACTCTCAGAAAAGGCTGGAATCGGCGCAATCATTATTCTTCTTGTCCTGACTGGATGGCTCTTCTCCTCTCAACTCTATGCGGCCCAGCATTCTATAGTGATGGTCTGCGGAACCGCGCCTCAGGGTCAAACGATTTACCTCTACGAGGATTCCAACGAACCCCCCGTCGCCAATACCAACCCAGATTCGACGGGAAGTTGGGTGTTTTACGTTTCATATGACCTCCCTCAAGTCTGGGTTTCACTTCAATCCTTCAAGACAGGGCCTCCATCTTCCGCCGTATCCGTCCTGACCAACCCTACGGCGCCAACAGCTTGCGGAATAATCGGCCCAACCCCTGAAGTCAACGTCGGCAACCTGAACAGATGACTTCGATTAGGCGCATGGCCCGAATGTTGACAACTCCAATCGTGGCCCGTCAACTTGACAGAGCCCCGTGCCCAAACACTTAAAGAATCAAAGCAGGGCTAGCGGCACCGAATCGGTGATTTTCGTTGCCAGTGGCAGGCACATTCAAGCAGGTAACTGAAGTTTCATGGGAGATTCCGACGAGCTACAAGGAGGGCATGAGGGTCCCGGCGAGAATCTACGCCACAAAGCAGCTGCTCGACCACATGGACAATGGCGTCATCGAGCAGGTGACCAACGTGGCATCCCTGCCGGGCATCGTCAAGTACGCCTACGCGATGGCTGACGCACACTGGGGTTACGGCTTCCCCATCGGAGGGGTTGCGGCCTTCGACCTCGAGAAAGGGGTGATATCTCCTGGCGGAATCGGATTCGACATAAACTGCGGCATGAGGTTGATTCGCACAAACCTGAGGTTTGAGGAGGTGAAGCTGAAGGTCAAGGAGCTGGTGGACCTGATGTTCCGCCTCGTCCCGGCTGGGGTCGGCGTCAAGGGGACCCTCAGGGTGAGTGAATCTCAGTTCGACGAGATAATGAAGTTCGGAGTCAAGTGGTGCGCGGAGAACGAACTCGCCTGGGAGGACGACCCTTCCCACGTCGAGGAGGGCGGCTTCATCAAGGGCGCTGAACCCTCCAAGGTGAGCAGGCAGGCCACGAACAGGGGTATAGACCAGCTAGGGACGCTGGGCTCGGGCAACCACTACCTCGAGATTCAGGTCGTGGATCCTGCGAGATTCTTGGACCCCGACCTCGCGAAGCAGTTCGGAATCGTCCACGACGACCAGGTTGTCGTAATGGTCCATTGCGGGAGCAGGGGCTTCGGCCACCAGATAGGAAGCGACTACCTCAGGGTCTTCGACACCGCGATGAGGAGGTACGGCATCTCGGTGCGGGACAGGGAGCTCGCGTGCGCCCCCTTCTCGTCCAAGGAGGGGAAGGACTACTACGGAGCGATGGTCTGCGCCGCGAACATGGCCTTCACCAATAGGCAGGTGATTGTCCAGAAGGTGAGGGAGGCGTTCAGCAAGGTGTTCCACAGGGACGCTGAGGCGATGGACATGCACCTCATCTACGACGTCTGTCATAACGTGGCGAAGGTCGAGAGGCACGCTATCGACGGGTCGAGCGCAGACGTGCTCGTGCACAGGAAGGGGGCGACGAGAAGCTTCGGGCCCGGCCACCCGGACATCCCTGCGCCCTACAGGCAGGTCGGGCAGCCCGTCATCATTGGCGGTTCAATGGAGACCGGTTCGTACTTGCTCATCGGCACTGCGAAGGCGATGGAGGAGACCTTCGGCTCGACGGCGCACGGCTCGGGGAGGACGATGTCTAGGACCGCGGCAAAGAACATGGTTAGGGGGAACGAACTCCAGAGGAGGATGCTCGACAGGGGTATCTACGTGAGGGCGACGACGATGGACGGCCTTGCCGAGGAGGCGGGCTTTGCTTACAAGGACATATCCGAAGTCGTGGAGACGATGAGTAGGGCGGGGATCTCGAAGAAGGTCGTCGCGCTTAGACCGATTGGCAACATCAAGGGCTAGCTGATGTAGCCGGGCCTGGGCTCCCTTCTCGGCGGCGCTGCGCTCTCGCGGGTCTGCTCCGCCATCCCTTGTAGCTGGCTGATCACCTTCTGCGTCTCCTCCGCCTTCTCCTTGAGCTTCGTCGTATCGACGGGGACTCCGATGATCTTCGAGAGCGTCTCCAGTACCGACTTTGACGCAGCAGCGTCGACGAGGTATCCCGATGTCTCGCCGAGCAGGCACGCGCCTTCCATGCCCCGAAGGGCAGCCACGCCTATGAGGAGTCCGTTCATGCCGCTGATGCCTCCGTCCTTCATCAGCGTGACTCCCTTGTCAGCTATTCTGTCGAGCATCGCCTTCGACGTACCAGCGCCGTAGACCTTGGGCGTGTTTGAGAAGGCTCCGGTGATGTAGGCGGCGAGCGTGTAGACCGTTTTCACACCGCACCTCTTCGCGAAAGATACGACAGCGTCCGAGAGCTCGTATTCGCCCTCTGACGTCATCGGCTGCGCGTCAGCGGTGAAGATGAAGAGGTCGCGCCCCTTCCTGAGACGGGCGTAGAAGAGCACTGCCTTCAGCGGCTCTGCAGTCCCATCCTCTTTCACGTTGACCTGAGGCGGGAAGCTGTCGCAGCTGTATTCAGCCACCTTCTTCCCCTTGAACACGTCAATCAGGTGGTCTGCACCTAGCTTCCCCACGTATCCGCTGCCCGGGAGGCCGCAGACGAGCACGGGGTTCTTCGCCCTCGGGACGGACAGGACCCTCTGCTGGACTCCCTTGGTCGAGGCAGACGCGGCAGGCACGTCACTCGTCCTCCCTGCGCTTCAACTTCTCGCTGAGCTCCACAAACTTGCCTCTCTCCTGGACTTTTATCGAGGTCTTGAGGTTGAACCTGAGGCCCAGCTGCCTGAACACAGAGAGTAGTTCGCCTCCAGACACCTTCTCCTTGAGCCTGCCGTCCCTGATCATCCTCGCCAGCTCCTCCACAATCCTCTCTGTCTGTTCCGGGAAGAACGAATAGGCTGCATCGAGGACCTCGTCTCCCCTGTCGAAGAGCATCTCCTCTACTGTCTGTCTCGACGGCTTCTCTGCCTTCTCAGGCTTTTGGGGTGCGGACGCGGTGAGCCTCTTCTTCATCTGCTCCATCTTCCTCTGCTCGATAATCTTCAGCTCAGCGTCCTCTTCCAAGGTCGAAGGCTCCTCTTTCCTCTCTCAATAAAACGCTTCCGAATCATCGCCTGATGGTGGTTGTCATTCCGACTGCCATCAGTAGGAAGGCGCCCCCGAGCACGGTCAGGACGCCGATCGTCTCCCCCAGGATGAGTATCCCGCCGATGACGCTGACCAGGGGGATGAGGTAGAGCTGGACACCGAGCCTGGAGACTGGCTGCCTCCCTATCAGGGTGTAGATGATCAGGTTCCCGACTACGGTGCTCAAGACCACGAGGTAAAGTACTGAAACCCAACCGCCGAATGAAAGGGCGGACGCCTCCTGAATCAGACTCCCAGAAGCGAGAGGGAGGATTGATGCGGTTCCCACCAGGGAGGCCCATATCGCCACCGGGGACGCTCCGTACTTGGTGACGAGAGGTTTCGATACTACAGCGTAGACGCCGTTGGCAAAGGCCGCGATGACGACCGCGAGAGGGCCGATCATCGTTGCGAATCCCAGGTCCATGTCTGGGAGGGATATCAGGACGGCGCCAACCAGGGCAAGGACGACGGCGAAACCGAGCCTTCTTCCGACCTTCTCCTTCAGCAGGATTGTCGACAGGATGACCGTGAAAACAGGACCAAGGGAGATCAGGAGGCCAGAGAGTGACGCAGAGACTGTCTTCTCTGCGAAGTTCAGCGACAGGTGATAGACAGCGACATTGGCCAGGGAGACGACAAGCAGCCTCGGGATGTCCCTCCTCTCCAGGGGCACCTTCGACTTGCCTATGAATGGGTAGAGCGCCAAGAAGCACGCGCTGACCAACATCCACCTCAGGAGAGTGAGGTTCTCCCAGCTGAGCTCGAAGTCTGCCCTCCTGATCGCCACGAAGGCGAGACCCCAGATCACGCTGAGGACTATCAGCGGGACGTAGCCGCGGGCGCTAGCCAACCCCGCCGCCACGCGTTCATTCTCTTTAAGGGGCTCGTATGTAGTTGCGTCGTATCCGATTATAGGACGACGCCAACTAACCTCGGACAATGTTCGTCTCCACTTGCTTTCGCAGCAACCGCCGCTCAGCGCCGAGCAGGAGGATCTGCTCTCGCTCCGCAGGACCAGCAACCTGAGCATCAGGAACCTCGACGGGGAAAAGAGGGATGAGCTCCGCCTCTTCCTGGACCAGCTGCACAACTCGATGGGCCTCTCGCTCAACGACATCGCGAAACTGGTCGGCAACAAGACGAGCGGTTACACCTCGTGGGTCTGCAGGCAGCTCGGGGTCAGCGCCAGGCCCTTCGAGGAGTCCAGGCTGAAGGCCATCAGGGAGAAGCGGAGGAAGTACGAGCGGAAGCCCTTCGACGGGACCGACGAGGACAAGGCGTACCTTCTCGGATTAAGACGCGGAGACCTTTCGGCGTCAAAGCCTTGGCGAGGAGTAGTGAGGGTTTCGACGAGCACTACGCATCCCGCTATGGTGAAGCTGTTCCGAAGCTGCCTTGGACCTTATGGGCATGTCTATCAGCATTCACGGTACAAGGAAGACACTCAGACGTTTGAGTGGAACCTGAGCGTCATCCTGGATGACACGTTTGGCTTTCTCCTCGCGAATCCGGATGAAGTTCTTTCATGGGTGCAGGCCGAGGAAAGCACGTTGTTTGCTTTCTTGGCAGGCCTTCTGGATTCAGACGGATCCATCGTGATAACCCGAGATAACAGGGGATATGTCGCACTATTCCTAGACTACTACGGTTCCGACAAGTCGCTGCTGGAATGGGTCAAACTGAATCTGGCAGGACTTGGTTATGTTTCGAGTCTGAGAATCAACAAGTCGGAGGGTTACAGAACTAAGAAGTACGGAATAATCCACCGACATGATTACTGGCAACTTTCGGTGTTCGGACTCGAGAGGGTCCAAGCGTTACTTCAGAGGGTTAGACCCTCACACCCTGAGAAGGTTCAGAAAGCAGAACTCGCATCATCGGTGACCAAGGGCCTGCCCTATTCAAGAATCCAGAGTCAAGTGCAGGCAATCCGGTCCCAGATTCGACAGGATGTAGATCAGTTCGTTGCACTTGCTCGGACCGAGTTCTTGAAGACCCACCCTTCTAGGGTTGGGTAATCTTAATCGACTGCGTAGGGCAGCTAGTCTCACAAGCCATGCAGAAGATGCAGTCGGCCTCCCTGATGGGTTCAGATTTGTCCGACCTGTACGCATTCCATTCGTCGCTATTTGGCTCTAGAACCTTATCCTTCCCAGTCCCTGCCTGGCCCGGGTTCAGTATCCATTCGAACACGAACACTGGACAGACGTCCATGCACACGCCGTCCGCCACGCAAGACTCCCAGTCGACAGCAACCGCAGTGCCGTGGATTCCGTGGGCCGTCGGGTATGGCTTCCCCTCGCCGTCCATTCTCTGGGCCCCCGCTGCCCTGACCTTGTGCCCGTTATGGTCTCCAGTGACCGGGAATTGGTCTGGCTTTGAAAGGAAGTTCGGATCTATTGGCGCTGACTTGTAACCTACGTCTCTTGTCATCTTGCTGGCGAAAATCGGCGCCAAAGGCCCTGATATAAGCACTACTTCGGGCCGAGTCTTTTCAGCTCGTCGTAACTGCCGTCGTCGCTCAGTCTGAAGACTGTTATCGGTTTGAACGTGAAGATGCCAACCTCTGCAACACCGGGGACAGTTTTCACCATGACCTCCAACTCGCGCGGGTTCTTGATCGGCGGGAACGCAGTGTCGAGGATCAGGTTTCCGTTTTCGGTGAAGTACGGATACCCCTTCGGGAGGAGCCTCTCCTCCGGCCTTCCTCCGAGCTCCGTCAGTCGCGCCTTGGCGCTCTGCCTCGCGAGCGGGAATACCTCCACTGGCACGACGACGCCGTTCTCGCACAGTCTGCCCGCGAACTTGTGCTCCCCGGCCACTATGGCTATGCTCTTCGCGCCGCTCATCAAGACCTTCTCCTTCAGCAACGCCCCTCCCCCTCCCTTGATCAGGTTCAGCTCGGAGTCTACCTGGTCCGCACCGTCCAGAACCAGGTCCACCGAGCCCCTGAAAGGCACAATCTCGATGCCGTTCTTGGCCGCCACCGTTTCAATCTGGGTCGACGTGGTGACGCCGGTCATCCCTCCCGCTTTCTTGAGCAACGGCGAGAGCTCGTCGAGGAGGGCGGCCACAGTCGAACCGCTCCCAAGGCCGAGCGTTGCGCCCGCCTGGATGCGCCCTGCGAGCTCCTCCGCAACCGCCCTGATAGCCTGCTTCAGCTTGTCCATCAGGTTTCCTGCTGCTGTTTCTTCTCTATATCTATCTGCTCGAGCCTAGTGAGGGCCTCCATTACCTCGTTTCTTATCTCCTTCACCCTCCTCTCGGACTCGGATATCTCGGGCTTCGCCTTCTTCTCAACCACCTTCTCGAGTTCCGGTTTGCGCTCGATCCGAGCAACTGGCTCCTTCTTGACTGCCAGCGGAGCGACAGCCCCGAGCCTTTCCTTTGCCTGGTCGAGCCTCGCCTCTATGTTCTGTATCTTCTCTTGGAACAGGCTGACCAGTTCCTCCCTTAGTTTCTCGAGCTCGCCGACCTCCACGACCAGCTCGACATCTTTCATCTTGCCCTGGACCTCTTTCAGCTGGTCGGCGTACCTCTTCGCTATCATCTCCCTCTCCTCCTTGGTTATCCTCCCCTCGGTCTCTGCCTCGTAGACCTTCATCAGTGCCGAAGAGAGCAGGTCCCTCTCGACCATCATCGTCCTCATCTCGCGCCTGGAGCGTTCGAGTTGAGTTTGCGTTACCGAGGAGCTTCTCAGGCTGCCGTCCGGCTCTCTCACCAGGACCTCAGCTTGCGCTTTCCTAGGGCGGCCGAAGAAGACAAAGTATGCGACCGCCACCCCGGCAAGGGCGCCCCCTGCGCCCGCAGCCAATGCTGTGACCAGGTCGACCATTCAGATATTCCTCCTTGCGGCTTTGGCTTGCTCCGTATTAAAACAAGAGTCAGCTTGGCGGCGGGGAAATCATGATTATGTTGTCTCCCCTGACTATCAACGTGCCTAGGCTGTTGGACTTGCCGTCCTCTGCGACCTCCTCCGCCTTCTCCAGAGAGAGGTTCATGTGCTGGTCGAACCCCTGAAGCGTGCCCCTGATGACCTTCCCACCCTTCAGCTTGATGAGCACGACCTTCCCCACGCTCTCATCGAGCACCTTCACAGCCATGTCTACTGACAAAACCTTCGCCTTTCCCGCCGTCTCGGATGGATTTATTTAAGCAGTGGGATGGTCGGCATCGAATGAAGAAGTGGGTCATTTCAAGGCACGATTCAGCGGAGATGATCGGCAAGATAGAATCGTCGTTGGCAGTGAACCTCAATCTGCCCCGCTCTGCCCAGGCCAGCTGCGAGGAGCCGGAGGATGGCGTCATCTTCGTCCACTTCGACGACCTCACGTTCGTCCACCCGGGCGACGTCTTCTTCCCGTTCCTCGGTTCCCCGCGCGCCTTGGCCCTGTTCCCCTCCGCCACGGTCGACGAAGGGGCGATCAGGTTCATGCTGAACGGCGCTGATGTCATGCGGCCAGGCGTACGAACATTCGAGCCCTGGGGTGCCACCGGCAGGACAGTCGTAGTGAAGGAGGAGAAAAAGATGAGGGCGATAGCAGTCGGGCAGTCGACTGTCAGCAGCGACGAGGCGCAGACCATGTCCAAGGGTGTCTGCCTGAAGAACCTGCACCACGTTGGTGACAGGTACTGGAACCTCTACAAGAAGATCTGAGAGTCACTACGGTCCAAGTGGCAGAATGCTGTCTGACTACAGATGCGCCATATCACTAGACGACCCTAAACCATGCGAGAGCTTGGCCTCCGACACTTTCAGCCTACCCTCCCGCCCCTTAGCAAGTAATCTCTACCAAAGGGTCTAACAAATTCACATAGCGACTAATTCTGTCGCGCCCAACGCAGTTCATCTTTAATAATGAGTGGCGGGTTCGAATGGGAAGAAGACAAGAGATGTCTTCGAATTTGATACAGGAGAAGAAGATGGAGGCGAAGGGCAAGGAGATACTCTTGAAGGCCCTCGCTCTCAGGAGTGTCGAGGACATTCCCAAGATCCAGGAAGACGTGACGAACAAGACGATAGTGATCCTGAAGGTAACGCCGCTGGCACAGAAGAGCCTCGAGGAGCTGAAGTCGTCGGTCGAGCAGCTTTACGAGTTCGCCACTTCTGTGGGAGGCGACATCGCGAGGCTGGGAGACGAGAGAATCGTGATAGCCCCGCCCGGCGTGAAGATCTGGCGCGGCCTTCAGTAGACCCTTATCGCTTCCTGGACTGCCGGATGCAGCGTAGGAATCCTGTATATTCTGTTGATGGCGTAAGCGAGGTTCTCCGTCTTCCTCTTCTCGCCGTGGTTCACCAGCACCTGCTGCAGCTTCGGCCTCAACTTGCCGATGAACCTGATGATCTGGTTGTAGTCGCTGTGGCCGCTGAAGCCCTCGACCTTCTGGACTCCGCACCTGACGTCCACGATCTTGATCTTGCCGCTCTGGTCCATGAGGCTGGCCTGGCTGCTTCCGTCCAGTACCCTCCTGCCCATGGTGCCCTGGACCTGGTACGAGACGAAGATTATCTTGTTCTTCTCCGAAGGGGCGATGTTCTCGAAGTAGTCAAGCACCGGGCCTCCCTCTAGCATACCCGACGTGGCCATGATGATCGCTGGCCCCTCTCTGTACGCCTCCTCCCGGTCAGACGGGTGCTCCACTTCCGTGAAGTACTCTGAGGTGAACGGGTTGACGCCCTCCTCCAGTATCTTCGTCCTCAGTTCCCTCGAGAGGTAGTCTGCGTAGGAGACGTGGATCGCTGTCGCCTCGGATATCATCCCTTCGGTGAAGACAGGCGCCTCAACCAGAACCTTGTTCCTCATGTACTGGTCCAGGACGAGAAGAATCTCCTGCGCCCTTCCCACGGCAGGTATCGGGATAAGCACCTTCCCGCCTCCCTTGAGGATGCTGTTGATGGCGTTGATGAAGTTCATCTCCACCTCCTCTCGGATTGGCATTATGTCCTCCTTCGCCCCGTAGGTGCTCTCCGTGATCAGCGTCTCGACCCTCGGATAGTTCCACGTGGCCGAGTCAAAGAGCTGCGTCCTCCCGTACTTGTAGTCGCCCGTGTAGACTATGTTGTGGGCCCCCTCGCCAATGTGAAGGTGCACCGTGGCCGAGCCGAGGATGTGCCCGGCGTTGTTGAAGACGAGCTTGACGTCGGGGGCTATGTCTGTCACGAGGCCATACGGCAGGGTGATGGTGTGAGCCACTTCGTCCCTGATGTCCTTCTGGTCGTAGATCAGCCTGCCACCCTCGATTTGGGCAATCTTCACAAAGTCGTTCTGCAATAGCGTCATCAGCGGAAGCGTAGGCTCTGTGCAGTATACGGGGCCGTCGTAGCCGTACTTGAACATGGCCGGCAGGAAGCCCATGTGGTCGAGGTGCGAGTGGCTTATCACAATCGCGTCCAGCTCGCCGGGCGACACGTCCGCCCAGTCCAGCCTGGGATACGCGTCCCACGCGTACCTGCTCCCTGGGTGTATCCCGCAGTCGAGCAGGACCTTGCTCTCCGCGGTCTCGACGAGGAGGCACGACCTTCCGACCTCTTGGAAAGCACCGAGCGTCTTAATCGTGACGTGCTCTGTCGAGGTCATCCTGGGCCTGAAGATTGCCTCGCCCAGCTCCCTGTAGAACTTCTCCCTAGTGTCGCTCTCAGCCTTCATCGTGTAGTAGACGTTCTGGATCGCCGTCGACGGGATGTGGGGAGCCTTCCTCACCTTCACCTTCCATCCCGTCTGGTCCATTGCGTTCCCCAAGTCGAAGCCTGCCTCCTGAGACAGCACCTTGGGGTTGTTCGCCTCAATTGTAATCTCGCCCAGCGCGTCGTCGAAGAAGTATGTGCTCGCACCCGCCTCCGGCGGCACCAGCCTCTCCATGATGCTCCTGGCGTCGCTTTCTGGTTTCCTGATTGCTTTCTCAGTCCTCGTGACCACCCTCTTCTTCAGCGTGTTGACAATCTCTGATATGACGTAACTGTTCTTGTGGAGGAAGGCCGGATTCCTCGTGTACAGCGCAATCCTCGGCCCCTCATATTCTATTCGCGTGATCTGAGCGTCCGCTGGGATACCATTCAGTATGGTACTCATCGTGTTGACGCCGTTTGTCTTCTGTTCCAAACCCTAACTGTGATTCGTGAACTGAGCAAGGAGCTTGTCCTTCTCCTGCTCGGTTATCTCCCTGAATCCGCTCTTGTCGATCAGCGCGATGTCGAAGTGGTCTCCAGTGGCCACGTTCCTCCTCATCGCTGCTATTATCGCCTTTGCGGCAAGAGGATAAGCCTTAGCGACTGGGACCCCCTCCTTGAACTCCGCCTCTAGTACGCCGTAGGCGACGGGCGAACCGCTACCCGTTGCCACGACCTTTTCCTGGTTCATCGACCCAAAGATGTCTGCGTGGTATATCGAGCCTCCGCCGTTGTCCACTCCTCCGACGAGCACGTCGGCGATGTACGGGTACAGCCTTGCAGAGAAGAGCATGTTCGAGACGATCTGGGTTGCGGACCTTACGGGCATTGGCCTGCCCCGTTCCATCGTGTAGATGTTCGTGTAGTACTTGAGCGTGTCAACCACGTTCTGCGCGTCTGCCACGCCCCCGGAGATGGTCATCGCAAGGTTGTAGTCGATTCTGAGAAGCTTCTTCCCCCTCTTGTGGGCTATGAAACCTCCCGCTGTCACCCTCGTGTCTGTGGCCAACACGACGCCGTCGGAGCAGACAAGCCCGACAGTCGTCGTGCCATGGTATATGGCAGACCCGAGCGCCTTTCCACTCATCCCTTTGGTTTCTCTTGACATTTGACGGACAAACCTTCCAGAACGGACGAATCGCCCGTGACCGCCGTTCCTTATTTAATCTTTCGAGGGGCTTCGGTGAACAACTCTCACCTTTCACACGCTTCGAGAGTCGAAGAGTGGAATTCGGAAGCGTCCGACGCGCTGTCTCTACAAGCGTGTCCGGGCCTTCACGGTCACGCGGCTGGAGCGCCGACCCTCAATCACCTTAAATTGACTCGGCTGGCTTGACGCCGCGTGGCTTCCCACTTCCACCTGATGGAGCTCCCGACGAAGGTCCTGATCGGCGAGGGAGTGCTCTCTCAGCTCGCAGAGTTCATCAGCGATTCGGCAGGGAGAAGGAAGGTCGTAATAGCCGCCGGGGCTAACGTCCAGTCGAAGGTCAAGAGGGAGGTCGACCGGACACTCAGGGGCAGAACAAGCTGGGTCGAAGTCTCTGCCGCCGACTTGCCCAACGTCAGGAAGGTGATGGCGTCTGCCTCGGACACAGGCTGCATCATTGGCATAGGCGGAGGAAAGAGCGTCGACGTAGGGAAACTCGCAGCCTTCAGAAAGGGGCTTCCTTTCTACTCAGTGCCGACGAGCGCCTCGCACGACGGAATCTCAAGCCCGTTCGCCTCGCTTAAAGGCCTGGACAGGCCCTACTCGGTGAAGGCGAAGCCTCCCGTCGGCATTCTCGCCGACGTAGACATCATCGCGTCAGCGCCAAGACGCCTACTCGCAGCTGGGTGCGGGGACCTCGTCTCTAAGCTCACCGCTGTGAATGACTGGCAGCTGGCCCACAAGGTGACAGGCGAGTACTACGGGAGCTACGCGGCCAACCTCGCCCTGATGAGCGCCAAGGTTGTCATCGAGGGTTCCAGGAAGATGGGGAGGTATGACAAGAACAGCGTCAGGGACCTCGTAGAGGGACTGATAAGCGCCGGAGTGGCGGCTGGGATTGCGGGCAGCTCGAGGCCGTGCAGCGGGTCAGAGCACCTGTTCAGCCACTACCTAGACCTTGTCGCCCCGGGGGTCGGACTACACGGTGAGAAGTGCGGCATTGGGACCATCATGATGGCGAAGCTACAGAGGGGCGACTGGGCATTGGTCAGGTCCGCTCTGAAAATCGTGCACGCCCCCACCCGTGCCTCCGAGATCGGGGTGAAGGACGATCAGGTGGTCGAGGCGCTCATGAAAGCAAGCTCCATAAGGCCTGAGAGGTACACGATTCTCTCCAGAACGAGGCTCGGCAGAAAGGAGGCGCTCGAACTGGCCGAGTCCACCGGAGTTGTCTAAGCTTTCTTAGAGGCCGCAGCCCTCTTCTTCTGTCGAGGCTTTGGAACCTCGGTTTTGGGCGCCTCAGGTGCCTCTGCCTTCGCGGCCTTCGGCTCTACTTTCTTCTCTTCGGCCTTCTTGCTCGCGAACCTCTCGACGAAGGTCACTTTGGCCACGTGAGGGAGGAACTTGAAGATATCCGTAGAGATTCCTCTCTTTATTATCTGCAGGCCGTCTAGGAGGAACAGCTCCTCGGGGATCTCGACGTCGAGCTCGCTCTCCTTCATCGAGAACGTGACCTTGGCTCCTTCGCCGCCGAACCTCCTGTCGATGAGAGCTCTGACCTTATCGCTGTCAGTCTCCACCTTCCTTACAACCTCGAAGTCGTAGACCACGTTCTTTCCAGCAAGCCTGTGGTTGAAGTCGACTTGGGCACGGCCGGAACCTATGAACCTCACCACCCCGACCCTGTTATCCACGTCGACAGAGTCGCCCACGGTGAGTTCGTGCGCCCGCTCTCCGAACTTCCTCAGTGGTATCATCCTTAGCTGCGTCGGGTCTCTCTGTCCGAAAGCCTTGTCAGGAGTGAGCTCAACTTGCTTCTTCTGTCCAACGTCCATCTTCATGACCTCGTCGTCCAGGCCGCCGATCACCCATCCCTCCCCAACGGCGATCAGCCTTGGCTCGTATTTTCTTGTGGCATCGTGGATGTTGAGCTTCTTTGCCTCTTCCTCCAAAGTCGACTCTATTGCTTCTCCAGTGTCCTTGACTTTCGCTGTGTAGTTGGCGAAGATGAGAGTGCCCTTTTGAAGCGTCATGAACTTTCACCTGCCCTCCAGTATTGGTTTATAGACTTTCACGACGCTTTGAATTTCTTCAGCGTCTCCTTCACTGCCTTCAGCGTCCTGTCGACGTGCCCTTGGTTGATTTGTCCCATGCACCCAATCCTGAAGACTTTGCCAGCGAAAGGACCGAAGCCTCCAGCAATCACGACGTCCATGTCGTGCGCCATCGACTTCCTGAACTCTGCGTCTACGACCCCCTGAGGATAATACGTAGCGACCACAGTCTTTGACCTGACCTCGTCGGCCGCGACCTGCTTCAACCCAAGCTCGGCCATGCCGCGGTAGAACGCGACCGACATCTTGTCGTGCCTCTCCACTCGCTTTGCCAGACCCTCTTCGAGGAGTTCCTTCAGCGCCTCGTCCAGCGCGTAGAACAGGGGCAGGGCTGGCGTGAAGGGCGTCTCTCCCCTAACCCCACACTCTAGGTAACGCGGGATGTCGAAGTATCGCGTCAGCGGTGGGGATTTTTTGAGGTACTCGGACACCTTCTTGCTCACGGAAAGAAGTGCGAGGCCCGGCGGCGCGGCAATGCACTTCTGGCTCCCAGTGATGCACACGTCAATGCCCCACTTGTCTACAGGGATTGAGTAGCCCCCAAGGCTCGATATTGCGTCAATGACCGCGAATGCGCCGTGCTCCCTAGCGAGCCTAGATGCCTCTTCGACATAGGGCACGGCCGCGCCCGTGCTGGTTTCGTTGTGGACCAAGAACAGGGCCTTGAATCTCCCCTGCTTGTCCATCGCTTCCTTGAGCTCCTTGAGGGGAGGCACAGAACCGAACTCCGACTTCACCTCGACAGCCTTGCCGCCCGCAAGCCCTATGGTCTTCGCCAGCCTGGAGCTGAACTCGCCGAAGACAGGTACGACCGCCACGTCCCCTGGCCTGATTATGTTCCAAACTGCGGCCTCCACCCCTCCCGTCCCTGAGGAAGAGAAGACGAGCACGTCCTGCTCTGTCTGAAAGAGATGCTTGGTCTTGTCCAGCAGTCCCTTGTAGAGTTCGCGGAAAGTGTCCCCTCTGTGGTTGATGATTGGACCGAGCATTGACCGCATCACCCTCTCCGAGACGTTGGTCGGGCCCGGCAGCATGATCAGCTTCTGCTTGTCACTCATGTTTCTCGCCCGAGAGTTCCTTCCTCTTCAGCTCTCTCACGCGCTCCACCCCTCCGAACTCCTTGACAAGCTTGGCGACTTGGGCTGGAACGAGGCTCTCCCAGTCCTTCCGCTCGAGTATCCTGTCCCTGACGTTCGTGGCGGAGTACCGCTCCCTGTCCAAGTATGGGACCGCCTTCACCTCCCTGCCCTCCTCCTTGAAGAGGAGGAATGTCAGCGAGTCATTGGTGAACACAACGTCGAACTTTGGCACCATGGATTCTAAGGAGGAGACCCAGACCGAGTGCGAATCCGAGTCGACGATTGGAATCGCCATCCACTTCGAGGGGTCGACCCCGTTCCCGTCCAGCGCGCTCTTGATCATCTCGATCCTTTCGCCGGCTGTGAATGGGTTGTCTCTTTCATGGCTCCTTTGCGCGCTGCCGACGACGACGTAGAGATAGTCCACGCGTTTCATCGCGAACTTCACTGCCGCGAGGTGACCATGATGAAACGGCTGGAAGCGGCCGACAAGTAGTCCGACCCGCAAGCCCATCCGATTTCGGCCGACCTGCGGGCGCTATATAAGAGAATGGGCCGCATTTCTTATCCTCCGAGGGATTCAGACCCGGCCCGTGGAAACAGTCGAGGTGGACGGCTCGTACGGCGAAGGAGGTGGGCAGATCCTCAGAACAGCCGCTGCCTTCTCGATAATCCAGAACAGACCGATTCACGTTACCAAAATCAGGTCGGGAAGAGAGGTTCCGGGCCTCAGGAGGCAGCACGCGGCCTCCCTCGAAATCCTCAGGTCCGTATCTGGCGGCAGGTTGGAGGGTGCGCACGTCGGCTCGACAGAGGTGAATTTCTTCCCAGGGACCGCCGAGGGAGCAACTCTCAGCTTCGACCTTGGGACAGCGGCGAGCATCACTCTCGTCCTTCAGGCCGTAATCCCAGCCGCCTCGCTTTCGGGTGCTGGAATCAGACTCGACCTTGTCGGCGGGACGGACGTTCCGTGGAGCCCCACCTATGACTACCTTGCCACGGTGGTCAGGGAGGCGTTCTCCAGAATCGGCATCCGGTTCACAGCGGAAGCCTACAAGAGGGGATACTACCCCAAGGGGGGTGGAAGGGTAAGCGTCGACATCGAGCCGTGCGCATCGCCGAGGCCGCTGGTAATGACAGAGGCGGCCGGCGGGAGGTCTGTCGCTCTGGTGAGCAGGTGCAGCAGCCTGCCCAGGCACGTCGCTCAGAGGCAACTCGATTCCGCAACCTCGGCGCTCAGGGCGAGTGGTGTGAGCGTGGGAAAATCCTCGGTGGTAGAAGGGGAATCGGACTCGCCTGGGTCGTCAATACTTGTGCACGAGGTTTCCCCTGACAGGCTGCTCGGGGCTGACGCGATTGGCTCGAGGGGGAAGAGGGCAGAGGTCGTGGGCTCAGAGGCAGCGAGCCGTTTCCTCAGTGCATATCAGTCAGGCGCTTGCGTTGATTCGAACCTCGCCGACATGGTCGCCCCCATCCTGGCAATCTCGAAGGCGGAGTCGAGGCTGAGGATACCGGAGGCGAGCCTCCATCTCAGGACGAGCCTCTACGTGGCGAAGCTCTTCACAGGGTGCGAATGGCGGGTCGACAAGGAAGGGTCTTCTTTCATCTTGTCGGTGTCGTCCTAAAACAAGATTTCCGAGCACAACCTCTAAAAAGGTGGGTCTTTCCGCTGGGCATGAGAGGAACTCATAGTGTCGTATGAAGCTTACATGCCAGGAGCGACAGCTGTCGGCATCGCCTACAAGGATGGGGTGATTCTCGGCGCGGAGAGGAGAATCACGCTCGGCAACTACGTTGTAAGCAAGTCTGGCAGGAAGGTCTTCAGATTGACGGAAACTGTCGGAGCTGTCTGCGCTGGAATGGTCGCAGATATGCAGAACCTTGCGAGACAGGTGGCAGTGTACGCCAAGCTCAAGGAGCTAGAGTCAAGGAGGCCGATGAAGCCGAACTCCGTGGCGAAGCTGATGTCGACCCTCATGTTCGAGAACAGGTTCGCCCCACTACTGACCCAGGTCATTCTGGGCGGATACGGCGACAAGCCAGTCGTCTACGTCCTAGACCCACTTGGGAGCGTCATCCCCGACCAGTACGCCACGGTGGGGACTGGTGAAGAAATGGCCATAGGAGTGATTGAGGCTGGTTACAACCCGGCCATGTCCCAGAAGGAGGCGAGGGACCTCGCCGTCTCGGCGATAAAGGCGGCTGTGGCCAGGGACGCGATGAGCGGAAATGGAGTCGACATACTCATCCTCGACCGCTCAGGAATCAGAGAGGAATCGCTGAACCTGTAGAGAGGGCCAGAACTTGTGGTCTTACGGCGGCGTCAAGGTCCACTGGCTCGGGCACGACTCTTTCGTCCTGCAGGGCTCCAAGACCATAGTGATTGACCCCTTCAAGGCGCAGGGAAACTTCAAGGCGGACATACTCCTCATCTCGCACGAGCATTCCGACCATCTCAGTGAGGACGACATCAAGCGGTTCTCGTCACCTTCCACAACCATCGTCGCTCCCAAGATCTGCGAGGAGCCGCTGAAGAAACTCGGCGGCAGTAAGAAGTTCATCGCCCCCGGCGACACGTTGGAAATAGAAGGAGCGACCGTGGGTTCCATCCCCGCCTACAACCTGAACAAGTTCAGGGAGCCGGGCAAGGTCTTCCACCCCAAGGCAGATGGAAGAGTCGGCTACATCGTCACATTGGACGGAGTGAGGTTCTACCACGCCGGAGACAGCGACGCGACACCCGAGATGAAGGCGCTCGACGTGGACGTTGCGCTGCTGCCGGTGTCGGGCACATACGTGATGACAGCGGACGAGGCAGCCGAGGCAGCGAAGGCGATGAAGGTCAAGGTCGCTGTGCCGATGCACTACGGCAAAATCGTTGGCACGAGGGCCGACGCGGAGAGGTTCAAGAAGCTACTCGAAGGGAAGCGCGCCGTAGAGATACTGGAGAAGGAGTAAGCTCCTACTCCGGCACGCTCACGGACTTCATCTTGCCGCCCTCGAGCGTCACGAACAGGAACCTGTTGTCGGCGAACACGAGTGTGAGCTCGTTCTCCTTCTCCGTGACAGTCAGCAATGCCTTGCCGATTATGCCGTCGAACTTGACCATGGATATCTCGATGCTCCCTCGAAGTGCGTATTTCTGTCTTACCTGATCATCCATTCATGTAGGAGGTGAGTTCGGCTGCTCTCCCTTTGGCCTGGGTCTTCTCGACCGCAGTGCCGGTCGATTGCCTGATCATCTCCCTGATGACCTCGTCCATGCTCTTGCTCCGCCTGCTCTCCTTCATACGCTTGAGCACTCTGTGCGTGTCGTCGTGAACCTTCACGCTCTTGGCCATCAGGCCTCCAAGACCTCGAGACTCTATTAAGCGTAGCAAGTTTTGACTCGGTA
The DNA here is from genome assembly GCA_032906765.1 of Nitrososphaerales archaeon. NCBI lineage: Archaea > Thermoproteati > Nitrososphaerota > Nitrososphaeria > Nitrososphaerales > Nitrososphaerales archaeon. The sequence goes on along the minus strand of JAJTZB010000003.1, from coordinate 136,923 downwards.
TCGTCGCGAGTTCATCATCTGCCCATGGAGCTAACCCGGGCTATGACTGGGACGGCGTTCACCTCATCGTCGATTGGACGACTCCGCTCCCTCATTTAGGTTTTATTTGCCGACTTGGAGGAGCCGCCGTGGGGTTCCTCGACGGCATCAAGGTGGTCGATGTCACAAGGCTTCTCCCTGGAGGGTACTGCACCCTGCTCCTCTCCGACATGGGCGCCGAGGTGATCAAGGTCGAGCAGCCCGGCCTCGGAGACTACATGCGCGCGACCCCTCCGACCAAGGCAGGTCGGAGCCCCGTCCACTCCACGGCCAACAGGAACAAGCTGAGCATCGGGATTGACCTGAAGAAGCCGGCCGGAAAGGAAGTCCTTCGCAGACTCGTCAGGCGCGCGGACGTCTTCGTGGAGGGGTTCAGGCCTGGCGCGATGGCGAGACTCGGTTTCTCCTTCGATCAAGTGAGGAGGCTGAACCCTCACATAGTCTACTGCTCCATCTCGGCTTTCGGTCAGAAGAGCAGGTACAGCTCCATGCCGGGCCACGACATCAACTTCCAGGCGATGGCAGGTTCGCTCGGCTACTCGAGGAGACCAGAGGTGCCGCTCGTGCAGATGGGCGACATGGCGTCCGGGATGTTCGCCGCTGTCGCGATCCTCGGAGCCCTGGTCAGGAAGAAGGGGGCAGTCTACATCGACGTGCCGATAGTTCCCTCATTGCTATCTTGGATGGTCGTGCCGGTCTCCTCGTACCTCGCCACGGGCAGACCGCCTTCGGAAGGGGGCAGCCTCGTCTTCGGCTCCGACCCGTACTACAACCTCTTCCGGACCTCTGACGGCAAGTATGTTGCTGTCGCTGCGATAGAGCAGAGGTTCTGGCACAACCTCGTCACTGCTCTCGGCGCTCCCGATCTTGAGGAGAAGAGGTTCGGCAGCAAGGGGGAGAGGAGGCAGTTGACTCTGGCGCTGAAGAGAATCTTCGCGTCGAAGACCCGCGACGAATGGGCGAATTCACTCATGGGGAAGGAGACGTGCGCCACACCCGTCCTCACAATTGAGGAGGCTCTGAAGAGCGATTGGGCACGTGCCGCATCGATGCTCGTAGGTGTGCAGGGAGGAGCCACAGTCCTCAACCACCCGCTGAAGACATCTGTGCCGCTCAGGTCGAAGCCATTCACCCCTGCGCCATCGCTCGGCGAGCACACCGAGATGATCATGAAGTCGCTGGGTTATACAAAGCCAGAGATCTCGAGGCTTAGGAACTCCGGCGCCGTCGAGTAGGGCGCCAACCCTTTTATCACCAGAGGGCCCGCGTCTTCAGAGTGACATGAAGCTAGAAGACATCCGAAGGGTCACAGTCCTGGGGGCTGGCGTCATGGGCCACGGCATCGCAGAGGTTGCAGCCCTTGCAGGCTACGAGGTCACACTATACGATATCAAGGACGAGTTCATCAGCTCGGCGCTTGAGAAGATAAGGTGGAGCGTCTCCAAGTTCGTCGAGAGGAAGTCGATTCCCGAGGCCAAGGCAAAGGAGGCCCTCGCCAGAATCAAGGGCACGATCGACCTGAACGAGGCAGTGAGCCACGCTGACGTCGTCATCGAGGCTGCACCAGAGGACATTTCTATCAAGCGCGACCTGTTCTCCAGGGCAGACAGGATGGCCCCGATTGGGGCTCTCTTCGCCTCTAACACGAGCACGCTGCCGATCAGCGAGGTTGCCTCGTCAACGAAGAGGGAGTCCGAATTCGTGGGTATTCACTTCTTCAACCCTCCCCCCCTCATGCCTCTGGTTGAGGTGGTCAGGGGGAACAAGACGAGCAACGAGTCGCTTTCCCTTGCAGTAGCCCTGGCCAAGAGGTTCGGCAAGGAGGTCGTCGTCTGCGCCAAGGACGTCCCCGGCTTCATAGTCAACAGGATCCTGGGGCCACTGCTGAACGAGGCAGCCTGGGTTGTCTCAAGGAAGCAGGCTACAATCGAGCAGGTCGACTCGATGGCGCTCTACAAGGTGGGGCTGCCGATGGGGCTCTTCGAGCTCGCCGACTACAGCGGTATAGACACAATCTACATGGCGGGTGAAGCAGTAAGGTCTAGGGACCCGTCTAACGTCCTTGTCGCGCCGCTCTTCAAGCAGAAGTACGAGGAGAAGAAGTTCGGCAGGAAGAGCGGTGAGGGATTCTACGTCTACGGGAAGGGGCAGTGGGAGAGGCCGAGCATCGCGAAGGACGCAGGGGCAGGGCTCGACCCGCTCACGGTGTTCGCGCCAGCTGTCAACGCTGCAGCGTGGCTTGTGAGGAACGGCGTCTGCTCGGTCGAGGATCTCGACAGGTCTGTGAAGCTGGGACTGGGCTTCCCCGACGGCATCCTGCGGATGGCCGACGGCTGGGGCGTCGACAGAGTGGTCGCGTCATTGACGGCGAAGGAGAAGGCTGACGAGGAGTTCTACAGGCCCGACACGCTACTGACGAGCATGGTCGCTGAGGGGAAGCTCGGGAGCAAGGCTGGGAAGGGGTTCTATGATTACGCTTCCAGCGAGACAAAGATGGAGGAGATCGTCGTTAGGAAAGTACCACCACTCGCTTGGGTCATGCTCAACCGACCGCACAGACTGAACACGATAACGCAGAAGCTGGTCCAGGAGCTCGTCACCGCTCTGAAGAACCTCGAGGCCGACGGCGCTGTCAGGGTGATCATTCTCCGTGGAGAGGGGGACAGGGCATTCAGCGCTGGAGCCGACCTCACTAGCTTCGACGTCTCGTCTCCAGCTAAGATATTCGACTTCGCGAGGGGCTGGTTCGAGGCCTTCTCCGTTGTCGAGAGGCTGAACAAGCCTGTCTTAGCAGCGATCAACGGGATGGCTTTCGGCGGAGGATGCGAGCTGGCACTCGCGTGCGACTTCAGGCTTGCCTCTGAAGACGCCCAGATCGGCTTGACAGAGACAAGGCTCGGACTGATCCCCGGCGCCGGGGGCACTCAAAGGCTTGCGAGGGTGGTGGGCCTGACCCGCGCGAGGGAGATGATCTACTTCGCCCAGAGGCTGCCGGCGGAGGAGGCGCTGAAGATCGGCCTAGTGAACAAGGTGTTCAAGAAGTCCGAGTTCGAAGCCGGAGTCACGGATTTCGCCACAAAGCTCGCGAAGCAACCTCCTTTGTCGCTCAAGTTCGCGAAGCACGCGCTCAACCTCTCCACCCAGGTCCCCACGGACCTCGGTCAGCTCTTCGAGGCCGGGAGTTTCGGGATCCTCCTCTCCACGCAGGACGCCTCCGAGGGTATATCGGCGATGCTGGAGAAGCGTGAACCTGACTTCAAGGGAACGTAGCGGAAGGGTTATCTTAAGCGCATAATAGTGGTAACAAGAAGGTTACCATGTCCGACTTCCCCGAGGTCCACGTCAAGCCCGAATACGCCGAGGTCAAGAAATGGGCTCGGGACTTCGCGGCTAGGGAGATTCTGCCTATCGCAGAGAAGATTGACAGGTCTGACGAGTACCCGATGCAGCTCGCCAAAAAGATGGGAGAGTACGGTCTCCTCGGTCTGAATACACCCCAGGAGTACGGCGGCCTGGGCCTCGACCTGATGGGCTCAGTGGTGGTGGGCAAGGAAATCGCGAAGGCGAGCCTCTCTGCCAGCTTCATAATGGGAGTCCAGAACGGCCTCGCCGGCAACGTCCTAACAAAGTTCGGAAGCAAGGAGCAGAAGGCGAAGTACCTGCCCAGGCTTGCCAAGGGAGAGATCATCTGCTCGTACGGCCTCACGGAGCCTGGTGCCGGCTCGGACGCCGCGGGTCTTACCACGAAGGCGACAAAGGCCGGAGATTCCTACGTCATCAACGGCTCCAAGATGTTCATCACGCAGGGCGCGGTGGCAGATGTGCTCGTCTTCTTCGCGAGGACGGGCAAACCTGAGGACGGCGCCGCAGGCATCACAGCCTTCGTGGTCGAAAAGGGGACCCCGGGTTTCAGGGTGGGGCAAAGGCTCGAGGTGATGGGGGCGAGGGGTACAGGCACGGCCGAGCTCGTCTTCGAGAACTGCAAGATTCCAGCAACGAACTTGATCGGGCACGAGGGCGACGGTTTCCTCATCGCCATGGCGATACTCGCCGAGTCGAGAATCGGAGCCGCAGCGGCTGCCGTGGGGATTGCCGAGGCCGCGATGGAGCAGGTCCTCCCGTACGTCAAGAAGAGGAACATCTTCGACAGGCCGCTCTCGAAGTACGAGGCCATCAGGTTCATGATAGCGGACATGGCGACAAGGACCAGGGCAGCGTGGCTGCTCACCTTACACGCCGCGACGCTCCGTGACAGCGGTGGGGAGTTCATGAAGGAGGCGGCGATGGCGAAATACTTCGCGAGCGAAGCGGCCGTCTGGGTTTGCGAGAGGGCGATTCAAATCCACGGAGGCTACGGGGTCAGCAAGCTGCTGCCGGTGGAGAGGTACCTCAGGGACGCCAAGATACTTGATATAGTCGAAGGGACCTCCGAGGTCCAGAGATGGATTCTCTCGAGGGAGCTCCTCGACACTCAGTGAGGCGCCCGTGAAATGAGTCGGGTCGCAATCGTCGGGATTGGGCACTCGAAGTTCGGCAAGAGGACAGATGTCAACGTGGCTGAGCTAGCGTTCGAATCGATCAAGCAGGCCGTCAGCGACGCAGGCGTCGACAAGAAGGACATCAAGAACGTGGTCGTCGGAAGCGCCGGAGGATGGTACGAGGAATCGCTTCCCGCTGTCATAGTCAACGAGTACGCGGGGCTGAACTCGGTCGGCACAATGAGGGTCGAGGCGGCGTGCGCGAGTGGGAGCGCCGCTGTCAAGGCCGCCTACAACAGCATAGTCAGCGGCGAGGGGGACGTAGCGATGGCGGTCGGCGTAGAGAAGATGACGGAGGTGGACACGCTCACGTCTGTCGAGCTGATAGGGAGAGCAGGGTCCTACATGTGGGAGTTCGAGAACTACGGAATGACATTTCCCGCTTACTACGCCCTCTACGCTGTGGCTCACATGAACAAGTTCGGGACCACCGAGGAGGACATGTCCCGTGTCGCGGTCAAGGCGCACCATTACGGCGCCATGAATCCCATGGCCCAGTTCCAGAAGGAGATCACTCTCGAGAAGGCACTGAACTCTCAGGTCGTCTCATGGCCCTTGAAGCTCTACGATGCTTGCCCGCTCACCGACGGCTCTGCCGCAGTCGTGCTGGCGAGCGAGGATGTGGCCAGGAAACTCACCGACTCCCCAGTCTGGATAAAGGGCGTGGGCTACTCGTCCGACTCCGCCAACCTGAGCAAGAGGAGCGACTACGTCGGGCTTGAAGCGACTGTCGAAGCTGCGAAGCGCGCCTACCTATCCGCGAAGATAAGGCCTGACCAGGTCGACGTGGCCACGTGCCACGATTGTTTCACGATCGCTGAGCTGATGGCATACGAGGACCTCGGGTTCTGCAAGAAAGGAGACGGAGCGAAGCTGATCAGGGAAGGCCAGACAGAGGTCGGCGGAAGAATACCAGTCAACTTGGACGGGGGCCTGAAGGCGAAGGGACACCCAATCGGAGCCACAGGAGTCTCCATGATGGTCGAAGTGACGAAGCAGCTCAGGCAGGAGGCTGGCAGCCACCAGGCCAGCATCAAGAACGGCATCGGGCTGGTCCACAACGTCGGCGGGACTGGCCACTACGCATACGTGACTGTCCTCTCGAGGAACTGAGATCATGGCGGAAGAACCGGTCCTGCACTCTCGACGGACTCTGACTCTGCGGTTCAACATACCGATAGGAAAGACACATGAGTTCTGGGACGCGCTCAAGCAGGGGAGATTCGTCACCACGAAGTGCTCGACCTGCGGGAATGTCTGCTTCCCGCCTCAGGCTGACTGCCCGAAGTGTATGGGCGACAAGCTCGAGTGGGTGGAACTCGGAAGGGACGCAACCCTGGTCACATACACCTATGTCCAAATCACTCCTGCTAGCTTCGCAGACAGCGACCCGTACATCATAGCGATAGGCGAGCTGTCTAACGGCATCAAGGTGCTGGCCTGGCTGGAGGGTGTTCAGCCTGACAAGGCTAGGCCTGGAATGAAGCTGAGGGTGGATACAAGGACTAGCAAGGAAGGAAGTCCTTACTACGTATTTGTCCCTGTCTAGTACTCTTTCTGAACGTTCTTCATCAGGTCAGCTATCAGCATGAACCTGTCCCTGTACATCAGGATTTTCGTAATCGATCCCTTGAACTTGAGCTGACCCTTCAAGACGGCCGACTGTATGTCCACCTCCCCCTTCGCTACCTTCGTCCACGCGTCGTAAGTTCCCTCGAACGAGAACTCCGCAGTCGCACCTTGCGGCGCAGTTTGGACTGAGGTCACGCCCTGGTCAACGGTGAGAAGGTGGCTCGAACCCGTGTCTGTCACGTTAAACAGCATAGATGTCTTGATCCCCTTGGTGCTCTCGGTCCACTTGGGATCGGCAGAGAGCGCCGCCACGAGTTCGTTGAAGAACTCGTCACTTTGGAACTTTGGCATCTTCTGTCGTCTCGCCTCCCACTACTCGCCTTTTGAGCTTACCTATGCTCCCGGAGACGAGTGTCGTCCTGAGCTTCTTTCCGCCTATCTCCATTCCGGAGCACGATTCCCTGACTGCATCTGCACCGTCTATCCCTGTCTTCACTATCAATGAAGCTCTGTTCCCCTTCGGCGTGATGAACGTCGTCTTCACCTGCCTCTGCTCGAAGTATCGGCCCAGGGTCTCCAGGTCTGTCTTGTCGAGTTCGCCGTCCGCCTCGATAAGGACATACCTCTTCCTGCTCCTGCGCCTCAGCCCAGAAGCCTCCCGTAGAACTGCGACACAGAACCCTTGACCAAATAGAGTCTTGGCTTGACCTTTACCCTCACCGGGTCGGAGTCTGCCATGCCGACTTCGCCCGACATCAGCTTCTGTTTATCCAGCCTGAGGTATAGGGCAGAATGCTCGTCAACGTACTTGCTCAGCTCTGACTTCAGGGACCTCTTCATCTCTGCAGGCATCCTCGAAGCGATGTTCCCGAACACGCGCGAGGCGTCTTCTCCCACGATGTGGCGCTTCACCAGTACGATTTGGTTGCCGAAGTGACCCTCCAATACCTCCGCGGCAGGCTCCGCGTCTGTCCCGAGAAGACCGGCAACTGCGGAGTCGACCCTTGCCTTGTCCTCGGTCGCGTGTATGAAGTAGGAGACTTCCACAGATTGTATCTGGCCCTTCAACTAATGACGTAGCGTCCGCAAGCGATAACTATATGCGCTTCGCGCACACCTCCCATGGCCAAGAAGCTGACCGTCGAGGACGTCCTCTCTGACGAGCTGAAGAGGGAGATGAACCTCGACACTAAGACGTACGTCGTCTTGGACGACTGGGACGCTGTGATGAACAACGTCTACCAGATGCCGATAGAGTACGCTGGCTACACATCCAAGGTGAGCGACATGAAGCTTCTGAGAGAGATGATCGACGGGCTTGCCTTGTCCGAGTTTGACAGCGTGAAGAGGAGCGAGAGCAGGAAGAAGCAACTCGAACAGTTCACGAAGACCCTCAGCATGTACTACAACCTCGTATTCACAAAAGGGCAGAAGAAGGTGGGATACGGCGCCCTCATCCACTTCCCGAAGTTGAAGAAGCAACCCGAACGGAGTGGCGGCATAGTCCTGGCAGCGAAGATTGTAGTCGAAGGCGGCAAGCATACCTCCACGTTCGAAAGAGGGAAGTTCGACGACTTCTTGGTCGAGGTAAAGCCCTACGTCAACCTGCTGGGAGACCTCTACAGGCAGTCCAGAAAGATGTAGGGGCGGCCATGAAGAATTGCGTGATTGGCGTAGAGAGCACAGCGCACACGTTCGGAGTCTCGGTCGTCTCGTCAGACGGGGAGATCCTCTCGGACGCGAAGAACGTCTACAAGGCGCGGGCAGGTAGCGGGATACACCCACTCGAGGCGTCGAAGAGCCACCTCAACGCCGCCCCCTCCGTAGTGAAGAAGGCGTTCGAGGAGTCCGGCGTCGGACCCGAGGAACCAAAGGCCGTCTGCTATTCTATGGGTCCTGGACTGGGCCCGTGCCTCAGGGTCGGCGCAGTCGTCGCCCGCACGCTCGCGTCCTCTCTCTCGAAACCACTCGTCCCAGTAAACCATGCCGTTGGCCATATCGAGTTGGGATGTATGCTGACCGGCTCTGCAGACCCTCTCGTCCTCCTTGTGTCGGGAGGGCACGCGATGGTAATAGCATTCTCCGGCGGACGGTGGCGTGTCTTGGGGGAGTCTCTCGACCTTACACTCGGACAGCTGCTCGACCAGTTCGGGAGGCATGCGGGTCTCCCCTCTCCCTGTGGCAAGGCAATAGAGGCGGAGGCATCGAAGTCGAAAGGCTATCTGCCGCTGCCGTACAGCGTGAAGGGGAACGACGTTTCCCTCTCCGGGATGCTTACTGCTGCGAAGAATCTCTACGACGAAGGCACCCCGTTCGAAGACATCTGCTTCTCTCTACAGGAGACAGCTTTCGCCATGGTCGTCGAGGTCACCGAGAGGGCGCTCGCCTTCACCGACAAGAAGGAGGTGATGATCGTCGGGGGCGTCGCGGCGAACCGAAGACTCTCCGGGATGATGACGGAGATGACAGCCAGGCACTCAGCGAGGTTCACCGCCGTCCCAATCGAGTACAGCGGCGACTGCGGTGCGCAAATTGCATGGACTGGCTACCTCGCGTTCAGGTCCGGCGCCAGGATACCCGTCGGCGAGTCCACTGTCAGGCAAGCGTGGAGGCTTGATTCTGTCGACATTCCCTGGAGAAGCTGAGGCAACACCGGGCCGCCTCATCCACAAGGGGGCGGAGGCTGACATACTGCTAGGTCGCTGGTCGGGAAGGCCTGCGGTGTACAAGGTGAGGAGGCCGCTCCCCTACAGGCTAAAGGCCCTCGACCAGCAAATCAGGCGTCACAGGACCGTTCACGAGGCCGAAATGATACACAGCGCCAAGGCTGCGGGCGTTGCCGCCCCATTCCTCTACTTCGTGAGCCAGCCGGACGCGACGCTTGTCATGGAGTTCATCGAGGGAGAGAGGCTGAAGGACGCCGCAGCCACGCGCGGAAAGGCGGACGTTGTGCGCCTCTTCGAGCAGCTCGGAGGCGAAGTGGCGAAGCTCCATGCTGCGGGTGTGATGCACGGCGACGTCACCACTGCCAACGTGATCATGAGATGCGACGAGCTCGTTTTCATCGACTTTGGGCTTTCCATCCATTCCACGCGTCTCGAGGACCGCGCGGTTGACCTGCGCCTGATCAAGGAGACAGTCACCGGGGCTCACTCTTCTGTGGCCGTTCCGGCGATGGATGCCCTACTGAAGGGGTACGGCGAAGTCGCGGGGGAACAGGGCCTGGAGGCGGTCGTCAGGCAACTGAGACAGATCGAAAGGAGGGGGCGCTACGCCAGGGTCGAGTGAGCTCTGGTTCGCGACCTCGAACGACCACAAGTTCGAGGAGGCGAGGGTTGTGTTGAAGGAGTTCGGGCTCGCCCCAGGACGACTCAGGGGTAAGGGGATGGAGGTCCAGTCTGCAGACGTCTCGACGATTGCCCGCCTGTCCGCGGCTGAGACTTTCCGGAGGTACCGCCGCCCCCTCTTCGCCGAGGACACAGGGCTCTTCATGACTTCTCTTCGCGGCTTCCCTGGCCCGTACGCCTCGTTCGTCTACGCCACCATCGGGTTGGAGGGCCTCCTCGAGCTCGCGTCCAAGACACGAGACCGGTCGGCAGAGTTCGTGAGCGCTGTGGCCTACGTGAGCAGTGGAATCGGGCCGAAGGTCTTCGTAGGACGACTCCGCGGCAGGCTCGCATCCAGACCGAGTGGCTCCCACGGGTTCGGCTTCGACCCTGTTTTCATCCCAGTGGGATACAGCAAGACGCTCGCCGAACTCTCCTTGCGGGAGAAGTGCGAGATTTCGCACAGGGCGTCGGCGTTGAGGGCGCTCGGAGAATGGTTGACGTCCGAAAGAGGCAGGCAATCTTTATCAGCCCAACGCTGAGGAGTCGGGCAGGCTGATTACTGCTTGGCCAGGATTCACTCTCACAGGCACGGGAAGTCGCACCAGACGAGACCCATGAGCAAGACATCGCCCACGTGGGTGACCTACGGCAAGGAGGAGGTGGAGACGACCATTGCGAAGCTTGCGAAGGACGGTCTGACGGCCAGCCAGATAGGACTCGCGCTTCGAGACGACTACGCGGTCCCACTTGTCAAGCCTCTGCTCGGGAAGTCCATCGGCCAGGTCCTAAGGGAGGGCAAGAACGCGCCCCAAATCCCGCAAGACCTGAGGGACCTCATCGAGAGAGCGGCTCGCGTGCAGAAGCACCTGCAGGCTAACAAGGCCGACAGGAAGAACGTCCACTCGCTCGAACTCATCGAGGCGAAGATCTACAGGCTTGTGAAGTACTACAGGGCGAAGGGGCTCCTCCCTGCCGACTTCAAGTGGACTGCCGTCGTTGCCCAGTTAGCGTAGTGGGGGGCGACTCCGGCGAGTGGCCGACCTCGAAGGTCTCCTTGCAAGGTGCGAGGTTCTCTCTCGGGAGACGGTCAAGCTTGCCGAGCAAGGGAAGAAGATACTCGTTGTCACACACGTGGACGCCGATGGGCTGGCAAGCGGATCCATCGTCTTCGCCTCTCTGATGAGGAGGGGCGCCAACGTCGCCCTGCGGTCGGTCCCGGACCTCGACCCGCGAAGGATCAAGGAGCTTGAGGCGGAGAAGTACGACTTCTACATCTTCACCGACCTCGCTTCAGCTCTCGTGAGCGAGCTCGAGCTCGCGTTCGACGGGAGGTTCCTAGTCATCGACCACCATCAGCTGGCCGAGGAGGATCTGGCCAAGCCGTCGGTCATGAACGCGTGGCAGTACGGCTACGACGGAGGTAAGGAGGCATGCTCATCGACGATGGCTTACATGTTCGCCTCCGTTATCGACCAGGAATGCAGGGACCTTTCCTACCTCGCTGTGGTCGGCGCGTTGGCTGACAGGCAGGACGGAGGGCAGGGAAGGTCATTGACAGGACTCAACAGGAAGGCAGTCGAGGAGGCGCAGGCCGCTGGCCTACTCACAGTTTCAAACGACCTGACGTTCACTGGGAGGCAGACGAGGCCGGTCCACGAAGCTGTGGCGCTCACCTCCGCACCTTACCTCCCTGGAATCTCGGGAAACAAGGACGCTGTGCTCGCCACCCTGCTCCAGGCAGGTATGAACCTCAAGGATGGCGCCCGCTGGAGGACTCTCTCCGAGTTGACGGGCGAAGAGAAGATGAAATTGACGGAGGTGATAGCTGGAGTGATAGGGGCCAGCGGCGGTGCGACAGACGCACTCGCCGGCCTGGTGGGCGAAGTCTACTCGCTGGAGTATGAGGATTCCTTCACCCCCCTCAGGGACGCGAGGGAGTTCGGGACACTACTCAACGCCTGCGGCAGAATGGGCGCAGCGGGAGTCGGGATGTCGATTTGCCTGGGCGACAGGGGGGAGGCCCTCAAGGCCGCGATGAAGACACTTTCGGAGTACAGGCTCAGCATCAGCAACGCAGTCCGGGGGCTGATGGGCGAGAGCTCCAGGGTCGAGCAGCACGGGACGCTGGTGCTGGCCAAAGCGAGCGGGCTCGTCGACGAGAAGCTGCTCGGGCCGGTTACATCGATCATAACCTCCAGCCCGGCGTTCAAGGACAAGGTCGTCGTCGCTATGACGGACTCCGGCGAAACTGAGGTCAAGGTATCCTCGCGGGTCGGAGACTCATACGTCGGCTCCGTCAACTTGGGCATCGTGATGCGTGAGGCGGCAGAAGCTGTCAACGGCGTCGGAGGTGGACACAGCATGGCCGCGGGGGCGAAGATTCCGTCCTCCGCTATCGCCGCGTTCTCGAAGCTTGTCCTGGAAAAGGTGGGCACGTGAAAGCGACCTTCCTCCTGAGAATATCTTGCACAGGCGGAGCCACCGCAGAGAAGCTTGAGTCTGTGCTAGGACCGGACAACGTGAACGTGCCCGTCGGCCAGAAGTTCAGGATGCGCAGGCGGTCGAAGAGCGTCTCGTTCGTGATAAGCTCGGAGAGCCTTCGGTCCCCCTTATCCTCCCTGGAGTCGGTCTTGGCCGACGTCGCTCTGTTCCGAGAGATATGGCTAATATCGCGGACTCTGGATGAGTGAGGCTGAGGAGGATCAGTTTGCTCGACGTCAAGTTGCTGAGGGAGACACCAGACACGATCAGGAAGGACCTGCGGCGGAGGGGGCTGCTTGACAGGCTGCCCTCAGTGGACGAGGCGATACAGTGCGACGTGGAATGGAGGAAGTTGAAGACACAGGTCGAGGAGTTGAGGCACAAACAGAACGAGCTGACCGTGGAAGTGGCTACGCTAAAGCGGAGCGGCAAGTCGGCAGATGCAAAACTGAGAGAGGCAAAGGAGATCCCCGTCAGGACGAAGCAGCTGGACGCAGAGGCAGAGACGAGGCTCGCTAGGCTGAACGAAATTCTCATGTCTTTGCCGAACATCCTCCACGAGAGCGTGCCGACAGGCAAGGACGACAGCGAGAACGTCACAGTCCGAACCTGGGGGGTCCCGGTGAAGTTCGACTTCAAGCCGAAGGACCACATCGACATACTCACAGACCTCGGGTTCGTCGACGTGGAGCGCGCCAGCAAGATATCCGGGGCCAGGTTCTTCTTCCTGAAAGGGGACGCTGTGAAACTCGAGCACTCGATAATGCGTTACGCGCTCGACTTCCTGTCCAAGAAGGGCTACGTCCCACTCGAGCCGCCCTTCATGATGAGGAGGGAGCCATACTCGGGGGTCACAGACCTGGGAGACTTCGGTCCTGTAATCTACAAGGTGGAGGGCGAAGACCTGTACATGATCGCGACCTCGGAACACCCGCTTGTTGCAATGCACATGGACGAGATCCTCGACGCAAGCAGCCTGCCCATAAAGTACTGCGGGTTCTCTCCCTGCTTCAGGGTGGAGGCAGGTGCCCACGGCAGGGACACGAAGGGAATCTTCAGGACCCACCAATTCTACAAAGTGGAGCAGATTGCCTTCAGCGAGCCGGACCGGAGCTGGGGCCTTCACGAGGAGCTGATACGAAACTCCGAGGAGATCTTCCAGAGCCTCGGGCTTCACTACAGGATAGTCAACGTGTGCACAGGCGACATGGGCTCTGTGGCTGCGAAGAAGTACGACCTGGAGGCATGGATGCCAGTCCAACAGAAGTTCAGGGAGATGGTTTCCTGCAGCAACTGCACCGACTATCAGGCCAGGCGACTCAAGATCAGGTGCAGGGCCAAGACGAGCGAGCAGACGAGGCTCGTCCACACACTCAACTCAACTGCCGTGACGACCAGGGCCCTCGTTGCGATCGTCGAGAACTTCCAGAGAAAGGATGGGTCTGTGTCGATCCCGAGGCCTCTGGTGGCCTACATGAACGGAATAGAACGGCTCGGACATCAATGAGGTTATAAGCCCGTTCGAGTTGGGGCGCGTTCGATTGCCAAAGAAAGTAGCGAAGGTGAGGGACAAGTGGAAGCTGAAGTCCTGGGTGACTGTGCTAGCCTCGCCTTCTTTCGGCAGCGCGCCGATTGCCAGGGTTCCGCTCACGGACCTCGAGAAGCCCGGCGGCAGAGTCATTGAGACTACACTCTACGACATCCTCAAGCAGGACCCGCAGCATTACGCATTCAGACTCTTCTTCCAGATTGACAAGGTCGACGGCGAGATTGCCCACACAATCTTCAAGGGCCACGAATACTCCAGGGAGTTCCTGCGGAGCCTGATTAGGCGCGGCTCGTCCATGTCCGACCTGATAAAGGACTACAACACGAAGGACGGATTCACGGCGAGGGTCTACTGCACGGCGCTCTCCCAGGGGAAAATGAACAGCTCGAAGAAGCACGACCTGAGGCTGATTATGGACAAGGTGATCAAGGAAAGGGCGGCCAGCCTCACATACGAGCAGTTCGCGCAGGAGCTCGTCCTCCAGAAGGTGGCCTCAGACGTCTACAACGAGGCGAAGAAGGTGACTCACCTCAGGCATGTGGGAGTCAGGAAGAGCAAACTCATCTCAAGGGGAGAGCAGAGGAAAGTGGAACCGCTAGCCCCTCTTGCTGCTTGAGACTATCTTGACGATGTCCCTGTTGGCAAGCCTGTGGTCCGCGGCCAGCCTCTTCCTAGTCCTGGCGTCTACCGCATAGAGGAACCCCTCTGCAAGCTCTGTGTGGACGGTCCTCGCGAGGTCAAGGGATGTCGAGCCTCCCCTCATCACGAATGCGTCTGGCAGCACGTTGCCGTCCTTGTCACTGAGCCTCGTTTCATCCTCGACAGGGAAGACGACAACGGCGTTGAGGAGAGAGAAGTACGCCTGGTTGATCGCTTCCTGGACTCCGGTCCCGCTGTAGGCCTTGAACACCATGTCCTCCACCATCTTGATCGCTCCCGCCTGGGCGGCTGTGAGCTTCTCTGGCGAGGTGACGCTGAACGAAGGGTTCCCCGGGGTGTACCTGACGAGTCCGTGATCCGTTGCCTTCCGAAGTAGCAGTTCGGCCTCCGAGGCGCAGGGCACAACCAACCTTCCGGTCGCCTTGAGCCTACCAATGTTCTCCTTCGCTGCGGGCAGGTCAGCCTTGTTGGCCGCTATCAGGCTAGGCTTTGTCAGTCTCCTGAGCTCGGTGACGAGCTGCATCAGCTGTTCGTCCGTCCAACTAGTCGGCTTCTCCGCCCTCAGATGGGCGTGAAGCATTACTTGCTCCACGTCCCCGATTGTGATTGAGAGGCCGCTAAGCCTGTTGGCAAGATGGTCGACTATCTTTCCGGCGGACTGCTCAGTTAGCTTGGCTGCCTTCTCCCAGTCCTTCTTCAGGAGGCCGAAGACCCACAGGTCGAACTCCTTCTCCACCATGGATATGTCTCCGGTCGGGTCGTGGGAGCCCGCAGGCACCTTCCTCCCTTCGGCGTCTGTAGACCCGGAGGCGTCCACGACGTGAATCAGGGCGTCTGCCTGACGGATGTCGTCGAGGAACTGATTGCCCAAGCCCCTCCCATGCGAAGCGCCCTCGACGAGCCCTGCCACATCGACCAGCCTGACAGGGATCAGTCTCGTGCCGTCTACGCAGACCGAGTTCCTCGGCTTGTCAACTACGCCCATCTCCCTACAGACGCATTTTGTCCTGAGATACGCAACGCCGACGTTCGGCTTTATCGTCGTGAATGGGTAGTCAGCAATTGGGACATCCTTCAGTGTGGCAGCCGAGAAGAATGTCGATTTCCCGACGTTCGGCTTTCCGATTACCCCGACAAGCACGCCCGTCTGCGCTATGCGGGATGTTATAACCCTCTAACGGCTTGTCTTTGATGGTTTGCCAAGGGTCGGGGTCATAGGCGCCGGGATTGCTGGAGTTGCAGCTGCGCTTGAAGCTGCGCGGATGGGGGCGCGCGTAACTCTGTTCGAAGCGTCGCGACAGATTCCAAGCAGGAGGAGCAGCTGGCCGTCGATTCTGTCGAGTGGCGGCCCGCCAGGCAGGGAACAGGTCGAAGTCCTTACTGGGAATGGTGTCGAGGTCAGCCTGGGTCAGTCCGTCGCAGGAGTGGACTCAGGCCCCCGGCTAAAGGTCCGAGGTTCTGCGTCACAGTTCGATGCAGTTGTTCTTGCCACCGGCAGCAGGGCGGCGCCTGAACCGCTACCGGGAGGCACGAAGACCGGAGTCCACGTTTTGGACTCGGAGGAAGGGTTCATCCGCCTGAAGGAATCCGCCAGAGGATACCAGGTTGTCGCCGTCTATGGGTCCGGCGTGGCTGCAGCTGAAGTTGCGGAAAGGCTCCACGCCCTCGGCATCCTTGTCTTTCTCCTCTCCCCTTCCGGGTTGTTCTCGTCTCAGCTCAGCGAGGGCCCGAGGAGTCTCCTCCTCGCTGCGGCGGACTCTCTCGGCATTAGGGTGTTCGACTCGAAGCCGCAGAAGGTTGTGGGCGTCGACAGGGTCGAGGCAGTCGTGGCTTCGGGGGATGTGCACCCCTGCGACGGCTTTATCGTCTTGCCGCGAGTCGAGCCCGCACCGCCCGCTACCCTGGCCAAGGTGGGGCGTTACGGAGGGGTCGTAGTGGCCGACTCGATGAACTCGAGTCAGCCCGGCGTCTTCGCAGCAGGGGACTGTGCGGAGGTCGTAACTGGGTCCACAACCATGACCATGATGTCAGACTCGTCTGCCTTGGCCATGGGCCGAGTCGCCGGAGCCAACGTTGCAGGAGCCCACAAGACCGCCAAGGTCACCGGTTCCTACACAAAGAAGGTCTTCGGGCTCTGGGTCGCATCATCGGGCCTTACCATTGCGGAAGCTTCGGTGGCCGGGCTGGCTGCCTTTGAGGCCTCATGGATGCGGGAGGGCAGGGTAGCATGCTCCCTGGTGGTGGAGAGAGGAACAACTGCAGTGCTGGGCGCGCAGTTGGTGGGCAGAGACGCAGACCTCTTTGCCGACTCACTGTCCTTGGCAGTCTCCGCCGGGTTGAACCTTGAGCAACTCGCCTACGCGGAGACGTCGAGCCCAAGCGATATATCGCCCATCGTCGAGACCGCGAGAGAGGCGCTCAGGAAGGAGATGGGGAATCAGTGATCAGGGTCCTCGTTTGCGACCACGTAGAGATCGAACAACTCTCGCTTGGTCCCAGCTTCAGGGTAGACTACAGGCCCGACATCGCCAAGGACGAGCTCCTCAAAATCGTCGGGGGGTACGAGGCTCTCGTTGTCAGAAGCAGGACGAAGGTGGACAGGGATATCCTCGACAGGGCCGCGGCTCTCAAGCTCGTGGCAAGGCCGGGCACTGGCTTGGACAACGTCGACGTTGACTACGCAAAGAGCAAAGGGGTCGAGGTGGTCAACAGCCCGGAATCTCTTGTCGAGGCTGTCGCAGAGCACGTTGTTCTCCTCATGTTGGCTCTAAGCAGGAAGCTGGTCCAGGCGGACCAGACAACGAAGGCAGGGAGGTGGGAGAAGAACTCCCTGATTGGTGTCGAGCTGAAGGGAAAGACGCTGGGCATCGTGGGCCTGGGCAGGATAGGGAAGAGGATAGGGGCGATCGCGAGAGTGCTCGGAATGTCGATCCTGATCTACGACGTGATTCCGATTTCGCCCGAAGTTATCAACGAGCTGCGCTGCCGGGTCGTGGACCTCGCCGAGCTCTTCGCGTCATCAGACTACGTCACGCTTCACGTCCCCCTCACGGAGCAGACGAAACGCATGGTCGACTCGGCCCGGCTATCTTCCATGAAGAGAAGCGCTTTCCTAATCAATACGTCGAGGGGAGGAGTCGTGGACGAACACTCCCTCTCAGTGGCGCTCAGGAACAGCGTTATAGCCGGTGCGGCGCTTGACGTCTTCGAGAAGGAACCGCCGAGCGGGGAATTGCTGTCGACCCCCAACCTCATAATCACCCCCCACATCGGCGGCCAGACAGCCGAGGCCCAGGTCAGCGCAATAGCAGTCGTCGGCGAAAAGATCAGGGCCTTCTTCTCAGCTTCCTAATCTCAGAACGTTTATTTGCCGACCGAGAACGGGCCGACCGATGGCCATGTACAGGCAAATCTCTCGTTCCTGGCAGGGTATCTTCCACGAGAAGGCGGGGAACATCCGGGCGAGAGCAGTAGAGTTGCGCAAGGAGCCTGCCATGAAGAGGATTGAGCGTCCCTCCAGGCTCGACCGGGCGAGGTCTTTGGGCTACAAAGCAAAGGAGGGAGTCATCGTGGTGAGGGCGAGGGTCTCAAGGGGAGGGATGAGGCATCAGAGGCCTACGTCAGGGAGGAGGCCGAAGCACATGGGCGTCCTCAAAATAAAGTCCGCAGTCTCTTCGCAGACCGTTGCCGAGAGGAGGGTCTCGGAGCGTTATCCCAACATGAAGGTCCTCGGGTCCTACCTGATCTGGAAGGACGGAAGGTTTGCATGGTACGAATGCGTGCTCGTCGACCCACTGCATCCTTCAGTCAAGAGCGACTTCAACTACCGAAGGGTACTGGGCCTGACTGTCTAGGGCTACTTCTTCATCTCGCTGCTGTGGCCAGGGAATATCTTGGAGTTCGGGTCCACGAAGGACTTCGCAACGTTCACTGCGATTGCCGCCTGGGCGTAACCCGTGGCGATGAGGTTGAGCTTCACTGCCTCCGCCGGACCTGCGATATCGCCCGCGACGTATATTCCGGGCACCTTCGTCTCCATCCTGCCGTTGCAGACCAACTCCCTGCCGTTTATCTCGAGCCCCCAGTCCTTGATCGGTCCGAGGTCCGCCCTGAACCCTATGTTCACCAAGATGGCGTCGACGTCCAGCGTCGTCTCGGCGTTGCTCCTGTTGTCGAAGATCACAGCCTGCTTTACGGTCTTCCCGTCCCCGACCACCTTCCTGACTTCGTAAAACAGCTTCACATCCACGTTCGAGTGCATCAGCTCAGTGACGCTCTGTTCGTGCGCCCTGAAGACGTCTCTCCTGTGCACCAGTGTGATCTTCTCAGCGACGTCCCTCATGCTCAGCGCCCAGTCCACGGCCGAGTCACCTCCGCCTACAATCATCAGCTTCTTCCCCTTGAAGGCCACCTTCTCCTTCACGAAGTAGTAGATTCCCCTCCCCTCATACTCTGGCACTCCGGCCGCCTCCAGCTTGTTCGGTGCGAACGCCCCGACACCTGCGGCTATGAGAATCGTCTTGGTATAGTGTTTCGTCCCTTTGTCAGTCGTAATCTCGAAGATGCCGTCTTCCTTCCGGAAGGAAATAATCCTCTCACCCAGAACGACAGTCGGGTTGGCCTGGTACGCCTGTTCGACAAGATTCTTCACCAGGTCTTTCGCAAGTATCTTCGCATAGCCGGGCGCGTCGAAGATGTACTTCTCCGGATACAGAACGGCCACCTGCCCGCCGGGCTGCTCCAGTGCGTCCATCAACTTGGTCTTCATCACCCTCAGGCCAGCGTAGAAAGCTGCGAAAAGCCCAGTCGGCCCAGCGCCGATTATTGTGATGTCGTAGACGTCCTGAGACATCTTCTTTCGGTTCGGCCAATCTTGTTGGTGGTATAAGCATTCTCGCAGACTACGCGAATCCTGCTCTCACGGGGTCGGACGGCTTGATCACTTCCCTCAGGAGGACTGTCGCGTAGCCCCCTCTCGGCAGAGTGAACGTCATCACAGCGTTGCCGTCAGAGAGCTCGTGCGATGCGCCGCTGACGGCGAGATGGGGCCTTCTGAACCCGCCCTCAACGCTCACCTCCTGCATGTCCTCAATGTAGAAGTCCTTCGGGGCAACCTGCTCCTCCTTCATGACCTCCTCGAGGCAGCGGTCGAACCTTGAGCCGTAGTTCCTGTACGCGTAACCCGCGAACTGGACGACGGGCACTGCGCCAGCCTCCATGGGCTCCTTCACACCGTGCACCTTCCCCAGGTTGAGCCCATCCCGCGTCGTCTCGCCCCAGTTGTCGCCCCGCTCCGCCTTCGAGAGGTCGAGCCCATCCCTTAGCGCGAGGCTGAGTGTCCTGTTGAACAGATAGGACTGGTAGGCCTGGGTGTAGAACCTCCTGAGCGCAATCGGGACCGCCCGTATGGCGCCCACGGCGTCATCAGGCTTCCTCGTTAGGTGGTGGGCCGCCATCCTCTCAACGTTCTGCTTCGGCGGGAGCATTTTGTATCCCTCCGAGTATCGCCCATCGGACATCAGTTTCCTCGCCTCGGATGTCGTCTCGTTGTCCATGCTCCTCGGCTCGAACAGTAGCGTCCCGACGGCGTCGGCGAACCGCCTCTTCACGAGAGCTCTGCCCACCCTGTGCGTGATGGCGTCCCTTGCCCCGAACCTCTGCAGACCGTAGAAGTTGGGCAGGTGCAGAGAAGCAGCGAGCCCGTACACCTCGTCGATGCAGGCTTGGATGGCCGGGCCGCAGTTCCTGAGGACAATCCTGAACCTGTTGCCCGACGCCATCTGCCGCGACAGAGGCCTCGGCACGTACCCGACCAGCACAGCGCTGAAGTTCTCCCGTTCGATCCTCTCCGGCCTCATCGACCTCGTGCTAGTGGGGGTCACAAACTGGACTGCGGCAGCTCTCTTGTCTTTGATGCCTGCGTAGCTGACCCTGCTCTTCAGTACCTCTGCCATGGCTCTCGCGAGGTGGAAGGTGTCTATCGAGCTCTTCTCAACCCTGTAGAGTGGGAGGTGGCCAGGCAGGGGCGCCTCCTCCACCGTGAGTTCCCCGAGCGCTTCCTCGACCCTGAAGTCCTCGTCTGTGGACCTGAGCGTGGCCTTGCACGGCTTGGTACCGCTGGCGTACACTTCCATGCCGACCGCCCTGTCCAGCTCGGGCGGCAGGGTCATAGCAGCTTGAGCTTCCCGGTTATCGAGTCGATTGCGTCATCTGGCCCGGGGCCGATCCCCACGCACGTCACTGTCCCCGGCTCGACCTGGGTGAGCCCCCTATCTTCAATCAGGGCCGCGGGCAGTTTCGCGGCCTTCGCTTTCCTGAATACCTCGCCGAGTTCCCCCTCGGATTGCACCTTGAGCACGACCTTCCTCTGTCCTCCCGACTTCCATTCATCGTACCAAGTCTCGCGCTTCTTCATCGCCTCCTCGGCCGCGGAGAGGGAGGCGTGGGCGACCTGGGCGGCGATCTTCCCCTTCCCCATCTTCAGGTCGTTCCTCACGACCACGGCCTGCTTCAAGTTCTCTTCCCAACGGTTTATACCAGCGGGGTTAAGGCTTGCGCAAAGGTCCCCGTTTCTTGAGCAGGGAATACGACGCCATCGTGGCAGGAGGAAGCATCGCCGGCCTCGCCTTTGCGGCAGAAGCAGCGAAGAGGGGGCTCACGGTCCTTGTGGCGGAGGAGCACGAGGAGATAGGCGAACCGGAGAAGTGCGACGGGCTCGTCAGTCTCCGCGGGTTGCGAAGGTTCGGGTTCGCCCCGGAGAAGCACGTCATCCAGAACGAGATAGCCTCGGGCGTCATTCACTCACCAGCCGGTAACGAGCTTGCTGTCAACGCTACTGCCCTGAACGTTGTGGTGCTCGACAGGAGCGCCTACGACAAGCACGTCAAGGAGAAGGCAGAGTCGTGGGGCGCTGTGGTGAGGACTGGCGCCAGGGTCTCAGGACACCGCGAGACGGACGATGGCGTAGCCGTCAAGGTGGGAAGAGAGACCCTCCGGGCGAAGTATTTCGTTGACGCGACGGGGCCAGCCTCTGCCCCCAGGCGGGGAATCATTCCAGCAGCGAAGTACGAGATCGAGGCCGACTGGCTGAGAGAGAGGACTGTTGAGGTATTCGTCGACGCGGCGAAGTACCCGGGGTTCTTTGCATGGGTGATACCCTACGGATCAGGCAGGGCCAAGGTCGGGGCTGCAGGCTGGGGAGTCAACGCATTCAAAGCCTTAGACGGCTTCCTACTGTCCAGGCCTCACAAGCTGCTCAGGAGGGTGGCCGCTCCCATCTACGTCGGCGGACCTGTAGGCCCCTTTGTTCAGGGTAGGAGGGTCTTGGTGGGCGAGTCTGCCGGCCAGGTGAAGCCGACCACCGCAGGAGGAATAATGACGTCGATTGGGGGGGCGGTGACCGGTGCGAGGTGGGTCAACGATGCGCTCCAGCTCAACGACCCCTCCTTACTGGACAACTACCAACCAGATTGGGAATCGCGCTTCCTCAAGGAGATGAGGAGTATGCTCAGGCTGAGGAGGGTCTTCGAGAATCTTTCCAACAAGGACCTCGACGCGCTCGTGACGGCCTTGGCCACTCCGAAGCTCCTCTCCAGGCTCTCACAGTCCGACTTCGACTTTCACGCAACTGCTCTTCTCGGAGCCGTTGGGGTGGGGGGCCTTCTCAGGGTAGCTAGGGTTGTCGCCTCTGCGGGAGCCAGGTCGCTCCTGACGGGCTCGTAACCGGCTCGTGACGGAGCAAAGCATATCAGCCAGCCTCCACGGGGGTTTTCATCCGAACATGTCCCAGAGCACCATATCGCTCCCACTCTGCAGCTCGTGCAACAGGCCAATCAAGCCGGGAGAGAGGGCGTCCAAGTTCTACTGCCCCAACTGTCACGAGGTGCTGATATGGAGATGCGAGA
This sequence comes from Nitrososphaerales archaeon, assembly GCA_032906765.1. Classification (NCBI taxonomy): domain Archaea; kingdom Thermoproteati; phylum Nitrososphaerota; class Nitrososphaeria; order Nitrososphaerales; species Nitrososphaerales archaeon. Next base: position 114,851 of record JAJTZB010000003.1, on the reverse strand, counting down.
AGTGCAGGAAGTTCTCGCGCAGATACAAGTGCGTCAGCTGCGGGTTCGAAGGTCCTTAGGTGGGCACGATGGGCTCATACGTCATCAGGCTCAAGGTCCTCCCGCAGGACACTACTACGGAGCACAAGAAGATAGTTGATTTAGTGACCAGCGTACTTCCGGCCGAGACACAGGTCAGGGCCCAGAAGATCGAGCCCATAGCGTTCGGCCTGTCGGCCCTAATCCTCGACATAGTTGCACCAGAGGGAGAGGGAATAATCGACAAGGTCGAGGCGGCCGTCTCCACCGCTCCCCTCGTCGGGCAGTGCGAGTTCATGGGCGTCAGCAGGATGTCCAGCAAGCTACCTCCTCAGTGAACGAGCGCCGACAGAGCTTTTATACCAGACGAGGAACAGAGGTACCTGCCGCCTCTGCCGAAGTGATTCTATGAAGTACCCTCTCAGATACGCAGCGTTCGAGTGGCTGAAGGAGAAGAAGAACTCCACTGACGGTGACCTACTGGAGGCGCTGAACAAGAACGGAACGAAGTGCTCGCCGGACGAGCTTAACAAGGTGCTGATGCAGCTCGAGATTCTTGGTCTGATCAGCGTCCGTTGGGTCGGGAAGGACAAGCGCAGGCTCGAGGTCCTAGAGAAGCCGGAAGAGGAGCAGCGCATCCCCCGCATCAACGAGTGACATCCTCTCACGACTGAAGTCGTGAGCTTCCCGCTTCACTGCTCGAGCTTGCCCATTCCCTGAGGGAGGGCAGAGACCCTTGCTCTGCGAGTGACGAGCCCCTGTCCGGGGCCGGGCTTCTGGGGGTGCCGAGCCTTTTGATGAGAAGAGCGGAGTTGAGGTCTCTTGGTGTGGTTTCGCCACAGTTGGGGCACTTGTGCTCCCTCTCGGCCAGATCCTTCGGAACCCATTGGAGGCAGTTGTGACAGAACTGGGTCGTGCCCCAGGGGTCGACGAAGATTGTGTGCTTGCCCATCGATTCGGCCTTGAAGATAGCCCTGCGGGCGAACCTTCCCCACGACGCGTCCGTGATGGATTTGGCTAGCGAGTAGTTGCGGAGCATGCCGGAAACATTCAGCTTCTCCAGTATGAGGGCATCATTCTCTGCGAAAATCTTGTGGACGAGCTTGTTCTGGAAGTCCTCGCGCTGTCTTCGCACGTGCAGGTGGAGCCTAGCGAGCCTCCGCCCGAGCTCGAGGCGACGCTTCGAGCCCTTGTGCTTCCTAGAGAAGTGGTGCTGCAGGCGCTTGATCTTGTCCTCTGACCGTCGCAAGAATTCTGGATACTCGGTCGAGGTTGCGTCGTCCATCACCACGAACTTATCGAGACCCAGGTCTGCACCTCTGACCCTGCTGGCGGGTATCCCGGCGATGGGTCTCTTAGCTGGTGCCTCGCGCTCTGCGATGAAAGTGGCGTACCAGCCGTCTGCTTCTCGCTTGATTGTGAGGCGCTTCACCCTGCCCAGCAGCGGACGGTGGACGAAGATTCTGACGTAACCGATCCCTGATAGGCAAAGGCCAAGTTGGGAATCGAGCTTGAACCCCGATTGCGGGTATGTCAGTGAGCTGTACCTGTGGGGCTGCTTCCACATCGGGAACCTTGCCCTCCCCTCGAAGAAGTTCCTGAACGACCGATGGATTCTATCGCCTACGTTCTGGACGACCTGGCTGTGGACCGCTCGAAGCTCCTCACTCTGCTTACGAGCGTCGAGCGCAAGCCTCCTGAATGCCGCCAGTGATGTCGATTTGTTCTCTTCCCTGTATCTTCTCATCTCTTGGGCCTTCAAGTCGTTATAGAGGTTGCAGAGCAAGAGCAGGGAGCGATTGAGCCGCATCTCCTGCTCGGGCTTGGGGTAGAGCCTGTACTTGAAGGCAGAGAGCATATTCTAGATGCAAGAGCATTCTTTGCATACTTAACCACCAATCGTGCTTTCATCTCACCCCTAGACGTGCTGGGCTGCCCATTGGCCAAATAATAAATGCCGCCGCGGCCAGCGCGGGTCTGGCATGGGCGTTGACCTGGGCGACTCGATACCGAGAGAGAAGATCGAGCTGGCGGACATTGCCCGCTGGAAGCTCGCGGTCGACGCGTACAACACGCTCTACCAATTCCTCGCCATAATCAGGGGAGCGAACGGGGAGCACCTCAAGGACTCGAAGGGTCGAGTTACCTCCCACATCAGCGGCCTCTTCTACAGGAACATCAACCTGCTCGAGCTGGGGATCAAGCTCGTGTACGTCTTCGACGGCAAGCCCCCAGAAATGAAGGCCGAGGAGATCGAAAGGCGTTCTGCGCAGAGGCGCGAGGCCAAGGACATGTACCTGAAAGCGCTACAGGCGGGCGACATGGCCCAGGCCAGGAAGTTCGCGGAGGCGTCAACTGTCCTGAGGAAGGACATGGTGGCGGACGCGAAGCAACTCCTCGATGCGATGGGGATACCTTGGGTCGACGCCCCTTCCGAGGGAGAGGCCCAGGCGTCGGTCATGGCCGGGGAGGGGACCGTCGATGCCGTTGCGTCACAGGACCACGACTCACTCATCTTCGGGTCTCCAGTCCTCGTCAGGAATGTGACAATCTCGGGAAAGCGCAGGCTCCCCGGCAAAGGAATAGTGATCAACGTCCAACCCGAGAGGATAACGCTTTCGTCAGTCCTCTCGGAGACCGGGCTCACGAGAGAGCAGCTCGTGGACTTCGCGATTCTCCTCGGGACTGACTTCAACCCAGGAGGATTCCCTGGTGTCGGCCCGGTGAGGGCCCTGAAGTACCTGAAGAGGTACGGAAGGCTGGAGTCGATCGTGGAGCTGAAGGACGAGCTGGCCGGGATAAACTACAATGCGATAAGGGAGCTCTACCTCAACCCTCCGGCTACCAAGGGCGTAATGCCCGAGTGGAAGCCTCCTGACGGCGAGAGGATAGTCTCCTTCCTCGTCGGGGAGCACTCCTTCTCTCCTGAACGCGTTCAGGCTGCACTCGCGAGGATTCAGGCCGCCAGGTCAACGCAGTCCGAAACACTGGAGAAATGGTTCGGCTGATGGCCACAACGGCCCTCCCTGGACTGCGCGAGATCGAGCAAGCGGAGGCCAGGATAAGAGAGCACATCCCGCCGACACCGCTGGAGCGCTCGCCGGGCCTCTCCTCCTTTCTCGGGCGGGAGGTGCTCCTCAAGCTGGAGGTCTTCCAGCCAATCCGAGTCTTCAAGATTCGCGGCGCTCTGAACAAGCTCCTGCTGCTCAGTGACTCGGCGCTCAAGAGGGGTGTGATCACTGCCTCTTCAGGGAACCACGGCCTGGCGATCGCGTACGCCAGCCGCAAGTTCGGAATCCGGGCAGTGATCTGCGTCCCCGAGAACGCGAACCCTCAGAAGGTAACAGCGATTGAGGAGCAGGAAGCGGAGATTGTGAGATACGGAGGGGGCTACGACGAGGCGTACGAAAACGCAGTCAGGACTGCGCGGCGCCGCAACCTCACCTTCGTCCACGCATTCAACGACAGGGATGTCATAGCCGGCCAAGGGACATGCGGCCTTGAGATGGCCAGGCAGGCGCCGGACATGGACTCTGCAGTCGTCGCGATCGGCGGCGGTGGTCTGATATCTGGTGTGGCAATAGCGCTGAAGCAGTCCCTGCGAACGGTCCGCGTCTACGGAGCAGAGACAAGAGCAATCCCGTCGATGTACGAATCAGTGGAGGAGGGGAGGATGGTGCGTGTGAAGCCGAAGAAGACGATAGCAGACGGCATGCAGGCTGCAATCCCTGGAGAGCTGACGTTCGAGGCTGTGACGAGGTACGTCAACAGGATTGGCCTAGTCGACGACAGGCAGATAGAAAATGCGGTCTACGACATGCTGACAAGAGCACGCGTCCTCGCCGAGCCGGCAGGGGCGTCGCCTCTAGCGGCGCTCAGAGGTCCGCTCAAGGACGAGAAGGGCGAGAAGACGGTGCTCGTTGTTAGCGGCGGCAACATCTCGGTCTCCCTTTTAGAGCGCATCATCAGTCGGAGACTGAGAGGAAGCTCCTGACGTCCTTCGACCTGAGGAATGGGTTCCTCAGTCTCTCTTCACCGAGACTCCTGCTTGAGACCTCCCCGTAGTCGTGGCCGGGGTAGACCACCGTCGCCTCGGGCAGCTTCAGAATGACGTTGTAGAGGCTGTTGTACATGGCCCCCGCGCTTTTCGCATCGAACCTCCCTATCGTCCCGACGAAGAGCGTGTCGCCTGTGAACACCTCTGTGCCGTCGTAAAGGCAGATGCTGTCTTGAGTGTGGCCGGGAGTGTGGAGCACCTTTACCCTCCTGCCCCCGAGCATGAGCTCCTCGCCGTCTTCAACCGAGACGTCGTGGTCCACAGGCGAGGCAGAGTGCGCGACCACCTTGGCACCGATCTCCGTTGCGAGCTCGCGAAGAGTCGAAGTGTGGTCGAAGTGCTCGTGCGTCGCGACGGCGTACTTCACGCGCGCCCGTTCTGCCTTGACTGCCTGGACGATCGGGCGCGTCTCCCATCCCGAGTCGACGACGAGCGCCTCCCTGCTCTCCTCGTCCACGAGAAGATAGACGAAGTTCGCCATCGTCCCGACCCTCAGCTGAAGCGGTTTCAGTCCGCCCATGCGTCGACCGACGGGGTATCATGTTTATGAACCTCTGACTTCACGTCTGATTCAAGATGGCGAAGCCGAAAGCCAAGAAGGTTTCCGAGTCAGCCCTGACAACCGTGAGGCTCATGATGCCGACGGACGCGAACGTGCTCGGAAACGTGTTCGGAGGCGCGATTATGCGGTACATGGATGAAGTCGCAGCCATAGTTGCTTGGAGACACGCCGGAACCAACTGCGTCACTGCGTCGATTGACAGGATGAACTTCTACGCCCCGGTCTACGTCGGGAACGTCCTCGTACTGAAGGCCTCGGTCAACTACGTCGGCCACACCTCGATGGAGATTGGCGTCAGGATAGAGACCCAGGATCCTGTGACGGGCAGGACCGCGCACACAGGGTCGTGCTACCTCACCTACGTGGCCATCGACGCCAAGGGGAGGCCGACGACGATACCGAAGCTCGTCCCCGTCACGCCAGACGAGAAGAAGCGCTTCAAGCGAGCGGTCGCAAGAAAGAAACTGAGGGAGGCCGAGATCGCTGCACTCAAAGAGGAATAGGCGGTTTCGCGGTTTCATGGTTTCATCACGAGCTCAAGAAGTGTAGAGTCTCCCGTTCTTACGGCGCAGCCGGTTCTAACCTGCGATTGGCCAGCTTTTCAGACAGGTTCAAGTTGGATAAGATGAGGAGCGGGAACCCGGCTGTCTACTTGCTCAAGGAACAGTTCGAGAGGTTCTTGACTTCTCCCCACAGAGTCGACGCGTGCGAATGGGTCGCTAGCTGCCTCTACCAGCTCGAGCAGTATGGCGACGCGGGTGACTGGTACGAGGTCGCCGGGCGGCTGATAATGGCCGAACCCGGCTCACCTCCCGAAATTCGGGCTCTCTCCGCGCTTGATGACTACCAAAAGGCGCTCGAGTGCTACCGGAAGGACGAGAACGACGAGGCCTTCGAGGAGATCTCTGGCATGATCCGCCAGCTCAGAAGAACCTGCGCTTCCGCATGACTCTAGCTACTACCCCTTCTCTTCTTCCTCGGCCTTCTGCCGGTTCATCGTCTTGGCCTGACACTCTTCGCAAACAGGTTCGTCCTTTGGGCCAACCCTGAACGTGTGGACCACAGTGATTAGCTCAGTGTCGCAGAAGTAGCATTTCGCCTTCATTTAGTGGTCACCTTCGCAGCGTAGACCCTCCTGCGCTCGAACTTCCCCCCGTCCCTGAAGTGCCACACTTCGGCATCGCCGCTCGACTGTCTCCCCCACTCCACGAGCGCCTCCAGCTCCTCCTTCTTCACCCTCGCCTTGCCGCTCTTCACCTGAATCAGCAGCATCTTGCCGTCCTTTGCAGCAAAAACATCGACCGCGCCGTGCGACGCGGCGCTTCGAGAAACCAACCAGCCGTCCTTCCTGAGTATCTCCATGCTCCGATACTCTTTCGCGCGGCCCCTAGTGTAACGACGGTTAACCAACTGGAATCAATTCCTTGGGTGAACACGTGGGGCCAGGGTGGCGCATGCCTAGCTTAAGAGCATAGGCAGCCAAGTCAGGCTTGATGAATAGGATGTAAAGTCTCATCCTTAGAGCATCGGCCAGGGACAAAGCAGATCGGTGGTATTGATTGCTCTTCGATATCGCCGTTGTCACATCAATCAAGACCCTTTCCCCTTCGTATGTTGCGGCGAAGTCGAATGGGATGAATCTCCTGACTCGGGTCGCATCATAGATCTCTGCAAATCCAATCTTCGGCAAGACTGTATTAAAAGCAAGAACCTCCGCTTTTCTCGCTTTCTCCGGGCTCGAAGCGCCCCACAGGCGGAGCCTCCGCGATTTCTCGTACTCCCTCATGTGCTCTCTGTTGGCTTCAGTATATTTTCTGTGCCGTTCTGTCGCCTTCTTCCTCCGACAAGAATCGGAGCAGAACCTTTCTCTGTAATCGAGCTTTCTCAAGAAGAACTTACCACACGCAGAGCACTTGATCTCTAGCGTCCTCCAGCCAGATCGGGGTCGCGTCATTAGCTGACGTCACTGTCTTCGTGATTCTCAGCCATGCAGGGGTACGCCTTCACTTGTTTCATGAGGGGATAAACTATCGACTGACCTTCAAGTGGTTGAGCAGGGAGGAGATTGAAATTGAATTGCCCCCGAGAGCATTGTAAGTTGACCGTTACCTACGTTGATAGACCGATAGGCTCTTTCCGCTGATTTCGAACCCCGAAACCAGCAGCACTGAAACTAAGACAAGGACAGCGCCAGTCCAGGAGGCCACACCCAGCACCTCGCCGAGAAAGAGAGTTGAGATTGCGACAGCCGTGACAATCTCGAGCATCAGCACAATCGCCGACGAAGTTGCTGTCAGGTACCTGAGGCCCGCTTGATACAGAGCGAACGGGATAGCGGTGTTGAAAACAGCTGTGTAGAGTACAGCCTCCCATGACGCGGTAGAGAGTGCGAAGCTCAGCCCAGCGGTCAACGCCACAGGGAAGACGAGGAAGGCGGTGACCGCCACGATGCAGGCGGACACAGCGAGAGGGTCCCAGTCTTTCTCGTCCGTCTTCTTCTTCGCATACACTATGTATCCCGCCCAAGCGACGGCTGCGAGCAGGTAAAGCGCGTCACCGAGCAACTGCCCGCCAGTCAAACCAGAGAGGTCCCCGTTGGTGGTAAGAAGGGCGGTCCCGGCGAAGGCGAACGCAACACCCGACGCTCTTACCGTGGTCATCTTCTCGCGCAGGAACAGCATGCTCCCGAGCGCAGCCAGGACGACGGACAGGTTGACCAGCAGGGCCGCCACGGACGCAGTCGTGAGGGCCTGGCCGAGGAACTGGCAAACGAATCCGGTCGCGTTGAAAAGCCCAATCACCCAGACTGCCCTCGAACGAAGGAGCCTCCTCGTCCCCTTGCCGTAGAGTCCGGCGACTGCCAGCATCACTGGCGCGGCTATAGCAAACCTCAGGAAGACGAACGTCCTCGGGTCGAGTCCAGAGCTTATCGCCACGGAAATGACAGGGAAGGAGGTGCCCCAGAGCACTGCGGTGACCGTCGTCTGGGCAAGTGCTACAGTCCTGTCCCTTCGCACTCTCTCCGGCAGCCCAACCTTCCTCTGATAAGCGTTTGAGGGGTGAAGGGTAAGCTTATGACAGCATGGGCAGCGGAGCAGTACGACATGGAAGGACTCCGTGAATCGATGAGGGAGGTCGAGAAGCACTTGCTCGACCAGTCAGGCCGAAGGGACAGGCTGCTGAAGGAGAGCCGCGACGTGATATCCTCTTGCTCAAGGGCAATCGTCAACGTCCACAACGGTAAGCTGGCGGAAGCGGAGAAGGAACTGGGCAGAGCCCGCTCCCTCCTCAAAGCGCTGAAGAAGGCGGGGTCGGGGCAACTCGCTCGGTACCTCGTATCACCGGAGGCGGAGTTCGTCGAGGCCTCTTCCGTCTGTGCGCTGGCTAGGGGAAAACGTCTGCCGTCTAGGAGCTCCCTTGACTCTTCGCACGAGGCATACGTCCTGGGACTCCTAGACACAGTGGGCGAGCTGAAGCGGCTCGTCCTCGACTCGATCATGGACGGGAAGATCGTGAAGGCGAAGGAGTATTTCGGCCACATGGAGACGCTCTACTCCACATGCTCTCCTTTGGCTGTCTACGACCACGTCCTTGGTGGCAGCAGAAGGAAGATTGACGTCGCGAGGATGCTCGTCGAAGACACGAGGGGTCTCCTTACTGAAGAGGCGAGAAGGGAGACGCTCATCTCCTCAATGGACAGGGTCTACAAGAAGCTCAGAAGGCGCTAGCTCAGCGCTTCGATGATTTTGGACGTCTTGATTATTGTCGTCGCGGGCCGAAGCCTGAATACCCTCAGCCGCATCCCCCTCCTCGCCGCCTCCTTCGCTATCTCCTCTTCGGCATGGTACTGGTCGTAGCCGAGCGCTACCACGTCTGGCTTCACCTTCTCGAGAGTCACGTAGATGTCCCCCTCGACGCCGAGCATCGCGGCGTCGACGGCCCGCAGGGAGGAGAGGAGGTTCAGCCTTTCGTTCTCGGTGGTGATGGGCTCCCTGTGCTTCCTCCTCCTGATTGTAGTGTCCCTAGCCACTACAGCAACCAGAACGTCTCCAAGATTCTTCGCCTGCAGGATCGTGTGAAGATGGCCGGGATGAATCAACTCGAAGCTGCCCCCGATGAAGACAACCTTGACCTTGGCCCTCCCCTTGTCGGTCAGTCTCAGGCCTCTGGGGCTCCCTTCAACCAGCCGCCGAGCGCGCAGGGCTGAGACAGCCTTCTCTACCTGGCCTGCGTCCTCGCCCAGCCTGGCGCAGAGCGCCTTCTGCGTTGCCCTTCCGTCCGCCACCTTGAGCGCAAAGATTTCCCCCAGGATTCGCTTCTCGTTCAATTTCTACCAGTCTATCTTGACTACGCCAGCGAAGTTCAGCGAGTCTAAAAGTCCTTCTGCGTAGCCAACACTGAGCATCGCAAGTTCGTCGTCTCCCTTTAACAGGAAGCTCTCCGCGTCCTTGATGTAGAGTTCTGCGTTCTCCACGACCGAGTCGTATTCTGGTCCGAGCTTGCTCCTGACGGATGCCAGCGCCTTCTTCGTCTTCTCGACGTATCGCGGGACGAGCGTCTCAGCCGTGCGCTTGACTGATTCAGAATTCCCGTGTATCTTCGCAGCGTCCAAGGAGAAGATTGCGGCTATCGATTCGACCTCCGTGAAGTGCAGCTTCCCTGGGATTATCACTGAGTGGGGAGGCTGAAGATAGTCGAAACCTTCCAACTCCGCAAGGGTCCCTGCCCTGGACGAGGCATCGACCCTCCCCACCCGGCTAAGCACGAGCGCGAAGCAGCTGGTGCTGACAACAGCTCGCTTGAAGTCCGCCTCGGCAGCGAGGAGCCCCCGAATCGCCTCGTTCGGTGTGACTCCTTCGCCCCTCTCCACATCGAACTCCAGGAGGAGCAGGGTGTGCGCCCCCTCGAGAAGGTTCTCGTGCAGAATCTGATATGCCTGAGAGAGCCTCTTGACCGATTCTCGCGTGATGGTCACAGTCCTCGAGAACTTGTAAGAATGGAGCCCCGATGCGCTCGCCGCTGCCGAGGCGATGGTGACGCCGTGCACGACCCTCGCTTCTATGCCCGCCCTGATTGCCCTGACCCTCAGCTCGGCGTGCGTCGTGGCTATCATCGGATCGCCAGGGACAGCGAGCACGACCTTCCTTGACTTCGCAGCCGCCAGCAGCGACCTCCCGTCCTCCACGAACGCCCTGTCGACGATTGTGAGGTGCCTGCCGCTCTGCCTTTCGAGCTCACCCACGAGCGCAGGGTCGTGGGGCGTGGTGTAATACTCCAGAAACACCTCGTCGGCCGTCCTCAGCTCCACAAGACCTTCCAGGCTCACGCCTTTGGGGCCCAGGCCGAGGCCGACAAATGTCAGAGAGCCCATTGGTTCTCGAAGGTCTCCTCATCTCTATTAAATGCATGAATCTGTCGAGAAAGTAAATATCTACCTTACCGGGTGCTCTGAAGCTGCGGGCCTGTGGCTCAGAGCGATGCGCGAGAAGCCAGGTTAGAGGAAATCGACCAAAGCGGCTGGCTCTTAACCAGCATGTCGTGGGTTCGAATCCCACCAGGCCCGTGCGCTTCAACCTTCTAGTTTGGACCGAATCTGCTCCGTTTAATCACAATTGATTTGAGGTCTCGATTCGAATCCACGTAGGAAAGGATTGCATATCCCTCGGCCATGCTTGCGTTGTAGGCGAAGTCCTGGGAAAGCTTTCGGAGAAGTAGACCAGTCTGGGTGGATAAGGCCTCTTTCATACTGAGCGGACGAAATTGCGTGAAGTCAAAGATGAGCCTGGCTTGCATGGCTATGCGCGAATCAATCGTGTAGAGGTCTTTGCCGCCGATGGACGGTTCTGCGATAATGACTTCCTCCAGCTTAAGCAATCGTCTTGCTATGGTGTACGCTATCTCCGCTCCCAATCTGCCATGATCGTAGGCAGTACCGCCGACAAGCATTTTGTGCTCGAGTTTGCGGCTCAGTTTTACGTCAACGGCGAACGCAGTACTCTCCTTTCTCAGATGAGGGATGAAGGAAGAACCGATGTTAACGGAATAGAGTTGAGAGGAATCTCCGGTGTAGATAGTAGACCTATTGAACTCTCTGAATTTCTTGTAGACAACTCTTAGCCTTATCCCATCGTGGAAAATCAGTTTGACCTTCCTGAATTCTCTCCCGTCCTTGATACCAAGAAGGGGGGGACTTGCGCCGTCGTGATATACCGCGAACTCTCTCGCTTGATTGAACCTGTCTGTAAGTCTGAACGCTAGCCTGGGTTTGCCGTTGTATACTGCGAAATCTTCGGATAACAGGCCCCTAATTCCAAATTGGCTCGTTCCCTCAACGGCGGGCTGCTGGAGAACTCTAGCTCGAAATTCTCCGTTATCGGCAATAAAATCATTCATTTCCGCCGACAGGGGCGCGAGTCTCGCTCCCACTTCATTGTTGAAACGAAGCTTTGTTAGATTTCTGACGAATTCTCGGGGAACAAGCTCCGAGATACCCACCTTGACAAGCTCTCCAGGCTCTCCAATCAACTGAGGGACTGAAGGTCTCCAGTGGACGGCTCCTTTGCAAAGCCTGTATACAGTTTGAGAATTGGCGTCACTCCGGATCGATAGGAATCTAGAAGAGTTAGAAGCTCTGACCTTTGCGTCGGTCCCAATATGCGACAACGTGTTCGTTGGTATGCGTAGCCTTCCTTCATGGTTGATTCGAAGAAGCATTAAGCATCCGCCGATGGCACCTCGCGCCGCGCTTCCCTGGATCATCCCCCACCACGCCAAGACTAAGATGTCGACGACGGATATAATCACCTTGCTGGGAGCTCAGCCAGGTTAGAGCGCAAGCGGCCTAAGCGGCTGGCTCTTAGCTAGCTTCTGGGAGTGACCAGCATGTCGTGGGTTCGAATCCCACCGGGCCCGCTGAAGAGCGAGCCTGATTCGGACCCTCTTATCAAAGGAGGCCCAGATTCAGACGATTACTGGGTTTCACCTCGCACAACTGGACCACCATGGTCGTTGGAAGGCTTTAGTGCCTCGTGTTCTCATACGGTGGAGCCAGGCGCATTTGTTAGATACTCGTCGGTCTTGGAGATGCCGCGACTTTCTCAGCAACTCCATCGTGCCACCGCCAGTGATCATCAGCGAGAAAGACTTCTTGATTTCAATCGGGACGCTTTTGGCGGCAAGAGGCGTACCATGTGCGATCATCAATGGTGGAAAAGGCAAGTTCGAATCGATTTATGGTTATCAGTTAGTGAATCTCATTTTGGAATCGAAACTGGAGGAATTGTACAGTCAGCTTTGGATACAAGTAGGGCGAGCGGCAAGACTTAGCCCACCGTCACCGCTTCCTACGATTCGGTTCGATGACGAATGCACGAAGGCCCTCAGTCTCATAGTCGCCAACAGGTTTGGGAACTTGCTGTTCCTGGACGACAAGAACAAGCCCGTGGGCCTGCTTTCTCTCCTCGACATGATCAAGTCCCTTGCAGGAAAGACGAAGTCAATTGGAATCAGCCTGAAGGAAGTCTCATCGAAGCTGAAGCAAGTGAATGGAGGAGAACCTCCTGATTGAAGTGTTCAGGTTCATGATGCGACACAGAGTGAGGAGGCTAGTAATCCAGAGAAGGAAGAGGTTCTACTGCTGCACTGAAAGAGAAATCATGCGTGCCCTCTTCTCACCAGATGGTTTTCAATTGCTCAGAGACGATCCTAATGCGTTGCTAGAAATGCCTATTGAGCATTTCGTCTCTCCTTTCCTGAGCCCCGTCACGAATCTGAGTGGCGACCATGATGTGGCAGAGGGATGGGTTCACGCAGCAAACAGCCCTAGCTGTACCGTAATTGTGGATGAAGAAAGGATAGCGTCCCCTTGGGATCTAGTCATAAGACCATTTCTTGCTGGAAAGTTGCCATTTTAGGAAACAAAGAATGAGTTGTAATGGTTCACTTCGCCCTCGGCGGGACGCCCCTGGAGGCGTCATTGGATTCTCACGGACTTTACCTCGGTCCAACGATGATGTCGGGGCTGTGCTGGGCAAGTAGTCTCGGAATCCATTTTCTGGACCTGTTTGGGGGCGGACCCCACCGGGCCAGCTATCACTTGGGGGCGATAGTCGGTAGAAGCTAGGCCGTCTTGAGCAAGTCAATACGTCTGGACAACTGCAGATCTAGGATACAAGACGGGTGCGACAATGGCAACTAAGGGAAGAACAGAGCAAGACGACGCGGAACTGCTTAGGGCTAAATACGGTTCCATTCGGAAGAACATGACGAGAGCGACGAGCGAGGAAGTAGAATCGAAGTGAGCGAGACAGCTCTGCGGAAGTTCATCCGACTTATCAATGATCACAATGTGGACGGAATGGTTGATCTCATGACAGAGAATCACAAGTTCACGGACGCCGTCGGTGGGGTCGTCTCGGGCAGAGAACCCATGAGAAGTGGGTGGATTGGATACTTCAAGTGGTTTCCAGACTACAAGATCGAAATCAAAGAAACATACAGTCTTGGAAACACTTTCGTAGTCCTAGGCTTTGCGAGCGGAACATACGCTGGCCGTAAACCAAGAAGCCACTGGCGGATCCCGGCTGCATGGAGAGCAGTGACGCACCGGGGTCGGATAAAGGAATGGAGCGTGTACTGCGATACAAGAATACCTCAGGAGATCATGGAGAAAAATGAATCCAGGGTCGGGGCTTGACAGGCAGCTCGCTCGATCCACTTTCGGACCCATTCTAGGGTGAGTCTCACAAGGCCCGCTTTTCACAAAGAGTGGGGGTCTTTAGGCTCGCACTCGTGCAGAGGTTCACGCCAAGCCCTTATCCTTCGGTCACGCAGGCATGGATTGCCGTGAATGCAGGTCCGAAGGAAGGCCAACTCGTCTTCGTCGTTCAGAAGCACAAAGCAACGTCGCTCCACTACGATTTCCGGCTCGAGATAGGAGGCGTGATGCCATCATGGTCCATACCCAAAGGTCCGACACTCGACAGCGGCGTGAAGAGGCTAGCGATGCCGACCGGCGACCACGCACTGGAGTACAGTCGCTTCGAAGGAGTCATCTCGAAAGGTGGGTACGGGGCAGGGCCTGTCATGATCTGGGACGAGGGGACCTACAACCCTGAAGTTGAGCTGGGCAAAGGCGTGAGGAAAGAAATCACAGACCGGAAAGAAGCGGACAGGGTCGCCCGCAAGAGCATGGAAGAGGGGAACATGAAATTCCGTCTCTACGGGAAGAAGCTGCAAGGGTCCTTCGCGTTGATCCGTACGAAGGGATTTGGAGGAAATAAGGAGACTTGGCTGTTGATCAAACACAGCGATGAGTATTCCAAGGGGGGATACAATGCGAATGATTACGATTTCTCCGCGGTGACCAACCGTTCGCTTGCCCAGATTGCTGTTCAGAGCGAGTCCGACATGACTATGCTCGGATGAGAGACCGATTCTGACATTCAGTTCGCGGAAGTCTCCTCGGTCCATTCAGACACCTCCCTCGCATCCGACACTTCACCACCGTATCCCACGAAGTCACCGATTGACCACCCAGTTTATCTCTCACTGCACCTGGAGGTTGCACGGTTTAGCTTGAGGTCTGGTGTGGCGGACGACGTTGTCCAACTCATCGGCGACACTCCCCTCGTGAAGCTCAACAGGGTGACGAAGGGAATCAAGGCGAAGGTGTACGCCAAGCTCGAGTTCTTCAACCCTGGAGGCAGCGTGAAGGACCGGATCGGGATTGCGATGATCCGCGAGGCGGAGGCGGACGGCGTTATCAGACCTGGGTACACGATTGTGGAGCCCACTTCTGGCAACACAGGGATGGGCCTCGCGCTCGCAGCGATCTTGAGGGGTTACAAGATCGTTTTCACTGTGCCCGACAAGATGAGCCGGGACAAGATTGACCTCCTTAGGGCTCTTGGAGCGAAGGTCAGGGTGACTCCTTCGAACGTCCCCTTCGACCACCCTGCCAGCCACGTCAAGGTGGCTGAGAGGCTCGCGAAGGAGATTCCACATGCTTTCATGCCGAACCAGTACGAGAACATGGCCAACCCGAAGGCCCACTACGCGACGACAGGTCCCGAGATCTGGCAGCAGACTGGTGGCAGCGTTGACGTCCTAGTCGCCGGGGTTGGAACAGGAGGAACAATCACCGGGACGGGCAGGTTCCTGAAAGAGAAGAAGCCGGGACTGAAGGTCGTGGCGGCCGACCCGGAGGGCTCCCTCATCGCTGCCCGATTCTACGGCAGAGAGGCCGCCCCGCGTCGCTACAAGACCGAAGGGATAGGCGAGGACTTCATCCCTTCGACTCTCGACATGAGCGTGATCGACGAGGTCGTGACGGTCTCCGACAAGGAGGCGTTCCTGACCGCCAGGCGCCTGGCCCGCGAGGAGGGCATCCTAGCCGGCGGGTCCTCGGGGGCCGCGGTCTACGCCGCGCTGAAGGTCGCGAGGGGCCTCGACGAGTCGAAGACGGTTGTCGTCATCCTCCCAGATACAGGGAGGAGCTACCTGAACAAGCTCTACAACGACGACTGGATGAAGGAGCACGGATACCTGAGGGCAAGAGAGAGCAGGGTCCCCGTTGACGCTGTGCTCAGGTCGAAGCCGGTGAAACTCCGCGGCGTCGTGGGAGTGGGACCTCGCGACAGCCTGATGACGGCGATAGGGCTGATGACCAGGCACGACATCTCGCAGCTACCCGTCTTGGTGAACGGCGTCCAAGTGGGGAGCATTTCTGGGGCATCCGTAGTGGGGAAGGCCGCGTCCAAGCGAGCTCTGGGGAGTGTGCGAGTCGAGGAGATAATGGACGAACCTCTCCCGACAGTGGAGAAAGGAGGGACCATGCTCAACCTTGGCAGCCTGCTCAAGGATAAGAATGCGGTTGCAGTCATCGACGGCCCGAAGGTCGTAGGCATAATAACGACCATAGACGTGATAAACTATCTTGCCAAGAGATAGGCCGTTGAGGTTCGGTACGAGGACTGTCCACGATGGCGAGGAGCCTGACTTTGGAGCTGCGGGCGATGTTGTTGCGCCGATTCACCTCTCGTCCACTTTCGCTAGGAGATCGATTGGCAAACCCCCTAAGGGTCTGGAGTACTCGAGAACAGGAAACCCGACGAGACACGCCCTCGAGAGGAGGCTCGCCTCACTCGAGAACGCGAGGTACGCCTTGGCTTTCTCCTCTGGGATGGCTGCAGAATCCACCATCCTGCTCTCGCTCCTGAAGAAGGGGGACCACGTGGTCGCCTGCGACGACCTCTACGGTGGAACGAGGAGAATCTTCAACAAGACGTTCGCGAAGTTCGGCGTCGAGTTCTCGTACGTCGACGCAAGGTCGCCCAGGAGGGTCGGGGCAGCGCTGCGGCCCAACACGAGGCTTGTCTGGCTCGAGAGCCCGACGAACCCTCTGATGAGAATCTGCGACATACGAGTGATTTCAAGGTTGGCGAGGAAGCGACATGCCTATGCGGTCGTGGACAACACTTTCGCCAGTCCTTACCTCCAGAACCCGCTCGACCTCGGCGCGACCATCGTCGTCCACAGCACTACGAAGTACATAGGCGGGCACAGCGACGTAGTCGGCGGAGCAGTGATGCTGTCCGACAGGAGAATCTTCGAGGAGATCAAGTTCAACCAGAACGCAGTAGGAGCGGTCCCCTCGCCCTTCGACTGCTTCCTCACCCTCAGGGGTTCAAAGACACTCCACCTCCGCATGGAGAGGCACAGTTCGAACGCGGAGCGCGTGGCTCGATTCCTGGAGGGGCACAGGAGGGTCGCCCGAGTCTACTACCCGGGCCTGGGCAGCCACCCCCAGCACGCTCTCGCCGCAAGGCAGATGAGGTCGGGAGGAGGCATGCTGTCCTTCGAGCTGCGCGGCGGCCTGCCGAGCGTCAGGAGGTTCTCGCGAAGGCTGAAGGTCTTTTCACTCGCAGAAAGCCTAGGCGGCGTCGAGTCACTCGTCGACCACCCGGCGCTGATGACGCACGCAAGCGTCCCTCTAGAGGAGCGGAGAAGGCTCGGCATCGGAGACGGCCTGTTGAGGCTTTCTGTGGGCGTGGAAGACCCAGAGGACCTGGTGGCGGACCTCCGGAATGCCCTGGCCTAGCCGGCAGCCGTGCTGTTTATAGACAGAAGCGCCATGGCCGTTCCGAATGTACACGCGCACAATAGTAGACGATGAGGCGCACTGCATGGCAGTCATGCGAGGGATGGAGGATGCTTTTTCGCACAAGGACGAGTCGTACTTCGTCAAGGTCCTGAGGGAGGAGCCGAGCCTTGTGCTGCGCGTGCACGCCGTCTGCATCCTTGCGGACGTCGGGTCCGAGAAGTCGATACCCACACTTTCAGACGTACTATTCCACGACCCTGACCCGCTCGTGAGGCACGAGGCAGCCTTCTCGCTCGGTCAGATGGGACTCTCCGCTGCAATCGAGGCGCTCGAGAAGGCAACGCTGACCGACAGCAATCCGATAGTGAGGCATGAGGCCGCCGCAGCCCTTGGCTCGATAGGGAACGCCTCGGCGGAGAAGGCCCTCCGGAAGGCGCTCTCGGACAAGGAGGCAATCGTCAGCAACTCGGCTCGTGCGTCATTGTTCAACATCGAGTTCCTGAAGAAGTACTCCGTGGGTGCCTCAGCGAAGGACAGGGCTCCCAGGCCCTGAGACTACTTCGTGAACGTTATCTCTACTTTCCTTGCAGTCAGGTTGACCTTGACGTTGGTGAACACGCCCGCAGCAATAGATCCTACATCTTCTTTTCGAGTCCCGTGCCTGAACCACATGTTCCAAACCATGTCCCTGACGTAGAGCCTCCCGTCTTTCTTGAGAATCCTCTTTGCCTCCGAGAGCGCAGCGTCCCTGTCCTCGAAGTGGTGAAGCGCGTTGAGCGAGAAGGCGAAGTCGACGCCCGAGTCGGGGATTCCAGACATGTCCTCCGCGCGTGTCTTCAAGACAGTGATGTTAGCGAACCCCCCGCCCGCTGCCCTCCTACCAATCAGCGCGGACCTGGCGGTATCAGGTTCGACCGCGTAGACCCAGCCCACGCCACCGACGAGCTCTGCGGCCACAAGCGTGTACAGACCCTTTCCCGCTCCTAAATCCGCCACGCGCATCCCCTTCGCAATCCCAATCCTGCCCAGCAGGGCGTACGGGTCCTCCCGAGCTGTCCTCAACCTCTCTACGAAGGAGAGTTTCACGTCCGTGCCTAGACAGTCCCAGCCTAATACCTTCCCGACGTGACTCATCACTTCAAAAACTTAAGACTGGCCCAGCAGTCTGCCAGACCTCTTGAGGCTTTCAGGAAGGCGCGCTCTGGTCACAGGCTCGTCTAGGGGCATTGGCGCGGAGATCGCGAAGCTCTTCGCGAGGGAGGGCGCCACCGTCGTCGTCAACTACAGGTCGTCGAAGTTGGACGCAGAGAAGGTCGTGAAGTCCGTCCGGAAGGCCGGAGGGAAGGCTGTTGCAATCGGGGCGGATGTCTCAGACCCGGCGAGCGTCAGACGGATGTTCGAGGAGATTCGGGGTCGGTTCGGCGGGCTGGACATCCTCGTCAACAACGCGGGTCTCGCCGACCCATCCGTGTGGAACCCCAAGCTTGAGAACACGACCCTGAAGATGTGGGAACGCGTCTTCGCGGTCGACGCGTTCGGAACATTCCTGTGCACGAAGGCTGCAGTCAGGCTGATGAAGAAGGGCGGCTCCGTCGTCAACATCGCATCGACGCCGGCGCTGGTCGGTGACATAGAGGGGCTTGTGTACGCATCTGCCAAGGGGGCGGTCGTCTCGATGACGAAGATGCTCTCCAAGATGCTCGCTCCAAGGATTAGGGTCAACTGCATGCTCTTCGGGTCCTTCGAGACTACTTGGGTTGACTGGCTCAGCAAGAAGCAGAAGGAGTACTACTTGTCTGGCATACCTCTCAAGAGGTTCGGCAGGCCCCGCGACGCTGCGAACCTGGCTCTCTTCTTGGCGAGCGACGAGTCTTCGTACATCAGTGGGCAGTCAATCGTCATAGACGGCGGCGAAGTCGCGCACTAGTCCTCAGCTGCCTTGTACAGGCCGCCACTCTCCTCGATCTTCGAAAGCGCCCTTTCGATCTCGTCGGCCGGTAGGACTATCCCCTTGGCAATGGCGCGCTTCCAGAGGTCCAGATAGATTTCGAGGGCTTCCTTCACCTGCTCTGGCTTCTCCTTCTTTGTCTTTTCGAGTTCGTGCAAGTAATCTGCCAGGCTCCTGACCCTCGCAGGCATCGCACGCGAAAGGCTGCCGCGGGCGTATTAACCGTTCCCGGATTAGAGAAGCCTTGCCTCGCCGCCAACCTTCGACAGGTACGCCTTGTAACCGAGCTTCGTCACTGCCGAGAACACCTTCCTCTCGTCCCTCTCCGAGGTGTTGACGAAGACCGACGGTCCGGTCTGAAGCGAGAAGTACGCCTGCACTCCGTCGTTCCTCAGCTGCCTCACCCTCCGTATGATGCGAAGCGAATCCTCTGTCATGATTATCATCCTGTTCTCTCCGGTCATTGTGAGGCTGTGCAGCTCAAGGGTGTCCCTCTCTGCGAGAACTCCCAAGGCATCGAGGTCGTTCCCAAGGATTGACTTCTCCATGTCGTCGCACCTCTTCTGGGCGGAGGCAATCCTCGCTTCGAAGAACGGCGATGTCAGCACCTCCGTATGGGCGTCCTCCGTCCTGACGCTAGAGGGCAGAGGGACGATTACCATCCTCAGGTCCATGTCCCTCGCATCGGCGAACCTTTCTGCATACGTGTCATCGTCTCCCTTGCCCGCGTAGAGCCTCGAGAAACCTCCGACCAAGGACCTGGACGCCGAGGCGGCGAAGAGCCTAGCCGCCCTCGACATCTCCCTCATATCAGGTTCGCCGCCCACAAGCAACCTCTGGCACAGGACCGTGAGCGCCGCTCCGGCGGACGAAGAGTAGCCGATTCCCTTCGCTCTGCCCACAGGCAGGTTCCTGCTGTCCACCCTGAATTCCTTCACGTGCCTGCCGGGCGCTAGCCTCTGGACCACAGCCTCCAGACGCACGTTGGCCGATTCGTTCTGCACGCCTCCGAGGTACACGCCGCCTCTCTTCTCATCTGTGATCGTCGCCTCTGTCTTCATGCACGTTGTGTTCGCCGATATGCTATCATGGTAAGGAAGTCTGAGCTTCCAGTCCTTCAGCCCGTGGTATTTCACCAGCGCCTGCATCGTGAATGCCTCGGCACGGTATCTCGTCAACTCAGACCACACCGATTTCGAGATACCCGGTCGTCCCTTCTCCCCTGAGCGCCTCCACCATCCTGCGCGGCATATCCTTTGCGGCTGCGCTCGCCCTCACGGCCAGAGTCCTGTCGCTGATGAAGTCGCTCTTTCGTATCACCATGTCGTGCGGGTGCGTGAACGTCAGCCTGCTGTCGCCCTCCGCATTGACGACGAATGACTCTCCAGCCACCACGAACCTGAGTACGACCCTTGCGCCGTCCCTCCTGAGCGCCTCCTTGGTCCCTTCGCTCAGGCCCGCGCACCCTGCGTCCGAGCCAACTCCTACGATGCAGTCCCCCTTCCTAGTCAGGTGCGATTCAGTCGTGACCTCGATTGTCGTCGGGTGGAGCGCAAGCACCATCGGGTGACCGCGGAATCCTATCCTCTCCGCCAGCTTTGGTGTCTGCCCTGCCTCCCTTCTGCGGCTCGACTTCATGTCACCGTCCCCCTCTTGGCTGGAGACCATTGCAGCGGGGACACCTGTCGGAGGCGAGGGGGACTGGCGTCGAGCAGAATGCGCAGAACCTGTAGCCCTCTGGAGGCTCGATTGGGCCAGCCCGCTCGGGGAGGAAGGGGCTGGCTGCTGCCATCAGACCTCCGCCTACCAGGAAGGGCAGGCTCCAGAAGTATACGAGCGGTACCTCGAGCAGATAGAAAGCAGCACCCATCAACGCGACCATGATACCGGCCACGAGCAACTGGGAGCGCATGCCACCCCGCTCTCTTGGAATCCTTTTTTAGCTTAGGCCGAACGACCGTGGCGAGGTTACGGGAATGACGACCGAGTACGAACAGCTTCTCTCGGGCATGGTCGAGGAGAAGAAGGCCAAGGCCGCAGAGTTGAGGGGGAAGAGGGGGAAGGAAAAGGAGCTGGCCGGCGTCATGTCCGACATCAGGTTTCTCGAGGTAGAGCTCCAGCGGTACCAGCAGGGCATGTCCCTGTTCAGGAGCAAGGGCCTTCCGAAGGTGGGCCGGTGGGGCAAGCCCGAGACTGAAGGGCACAAGGAAGAGCACTAGACCAGTTGACGCTGATTCTGTCCGAGAAGGACGTCCAGGACCACATCGGGATGAAGGACGTCGTCCCGGCTGTTGAGGAGTGCTTCAGGCAGCAGGCGGGCGTTCGGGCAGTAAACTCGCCCCGGACTCGGTCGGTTGCCCAGGGGGCCGTCCTGAACGTTATGCACGCTTCGCTGCCTTATCTCGGAAGGGCAGGTGTGAAGAGCTACCTAAGCTCTAGGAAGGGCGTGAGGTTCCTCTTCATCCTCTTCTCGCTGGACGACGGGCAGCCCTTGGCCGTGATGGGTGCCGACATCCTAGGTAGATACAGGACGGGTGCTGCCTCGGCAGTAGCGACCAAGTTCCTCTTCGGCTCGAAGCGTTTCCGGCTCGCTGTCTTCGGCTCCGGTAAGCAGGCGCTGACCCAGGTCCTCGCGATGGCTGAGGTCGCCTCCCTGGAGGCCGTAAGAGTCTGGAGCCCGACGCGCGAGCACAGGGAGTCCTTCGCCCGTGACCTCGGCAGGCTCGGCTTTCGGGCGACCTCAGCGGATGCGGTCGAAGGAGCGGCCAGCTCCTCGGATGTCGCCACGGCGATTACAACGTCGGGCGGGCCATTCCTCACGAGAAAGGTCGTCCGCGATCTGGCTCATGTTAACTTGTGCGGTTCGAATACGTCAGGAAGAGCCGAGGCTGCACCCGACGCGGTGTCTTGGTTCAAGACAGTGGCCGTCGACGACCTTGCCCAGTCGAGGGTCGAAGCCGGCGACTTGATCCTCGCAGAACAGAGCGGTCTCCTCACTTGGGACAGGGTCGTGGAGCTGAAGGACATTGTGGCAGGAGGAGTAAGACAGGAGAGACCCACCCTCTTCAAGTCGAACGGTGTCGCCATCGAGGACGTGGCGGTCGCGAGTCTCATCTACGACAAGGCTGTCAAAGCGGGTCTAGGCCCAGACCACAAGTTCGAGTTCGGAAGCGTATAGGTCGCGACGCTCTAGCCCATCGGCGGCATTCCGCCCATGCCACCCATCCCGCCTCCGCCTGGAGGCATTGGCGGTGCCCTCGTCTTGCCAGCCGCTATCACGTCGTCGATTCTGAGGAGCATCGACGCGGCTTCAGTTGCGGCGCGCAGAATCTGGAGCTTGACTGCCAGAGGCTCGACAACCGACTTCGCGTACATGTCAGCGACCCTGCCGCTGAGCGCGTCAACCCCGAACCACTTGCCCTCCTTGGCATGCCTGGCTCTCAGGTCAACCTGCGTGTCAATGGGGTCCATCCCCGCGTTCTCGGCGAGTGTCATTGGTATCGACTCCATCGCGTCGGCGAACTTCAGGGCAGCGAGCTGCTCCCTACCAGAGAGCTTCTGGGCCCACGTCCGTATCTGGCACGCCACCTCCTCCTCGGGGGCTCCACCGCCTGCAACTATGGCTGGGTTCTCAACAACGTCCTTCGTGACCATCAGGGCATCGTGGAGCGCCCTCTCGGCCTCGTCGACTATGCGCTGTGTGCCTCCCCTTACGAGGATTGTCACCGCCTTCGGGTTCTTGCATCCCTCGATGAAGACCCACTTGTCCTCCTCGAGCTTCCGCTCCTCGACGAGTTTTGCATAACCGAGGTCCCTGGACGTAAGGTCTTCGAGGTTGGTCACCATCCTGGCCCCGGTCGCCTTCGCCAGCTTGCCCATGTCGCTCTCCTTCACGCGTCTGACCGCGAGGACACCGGCCTTCGCCAGGAAGTGCTGAGCCAGGTCGTCGATGCCCTTCTGGCAGATGAGCACGTTCGCGCCTGCCGAGATGACCCTTTCAGCCATGCCCTTCAGCATGCTGGTCTCTTCGTCCATGAACTTTTGCATCTGTTCCGGGTCGTTGATCCTGATCTCCGCAGAGAACTCTGTCTTCTCTATCTCAAGTGGCGAGTTGACCAGGGCAATCTTCGCCTCCTCGACCTTCTTCGGCATTCCCGAATGGACGACCTCCTTGTCCATCACCATTCCCTTTATCAGCTGCGAGTCGGTGATTGATCCACCGGCCTTCTTCTCGACCTTGACGTTGTCTATGTCTGCCCTGAAGCCCTTGCCGGCTTCCTCCAAGATCATCAGGATTGAGTCCACGACAACACCTGCGAGGTGAGGCGCGTCCTCGTTCACTAGCTTGGTCATCATGCTCGTCGTGGCTATCTTGAGCAGGTCCTGTCTGCTCTTCGGGTCGACCCTCTCGGCGATCTTCTCGAGTATCTCCAGGGCCTTCTCCACAGCCCTCGAGTAGCCTTCCACGATCACCACTGGGTGGACCTCCTTGTCTATCAGCTCCTCTGCCTTCTCGAGCAGGGCTCCGGCCACGACAACTGCGGAGGTCGTGCCGTCTCCCACCTCGTTGTCCGTCGATTTGCTGATCTCGACCATCATCTTGGCGGCCGGGTGCTGCACGTCTATCTCCTTCAGCATCGTCGCCCCGTCGTTCGTTATCGTCACGTCGCCCATCGAGTCGACGAGCATCTTGTCCATCCCCCTCGGTCCCAGGGATGTCCTCACGAGCTCGGCGATGAGCTTCGCTGCGGCAATGTTGTTCCTCTGTGCCTCTCTTCCTCGAGTCTCGCCCGCGCCCTCCTTCAGTATGATTACTTGCTGTCCTGTTGCTGACATCTAGATTACTGAGGGTCTACAACCCTGCGTTGTATATAAGAATTGTTCGCTATCCCGTTGCCACTACGACCGACTGCCAGTATTCACCCGAGACGGCGCCCGTGGCGGCGTTGACGTAGATTCCCTCCACCACCACCTCGTATCTCTGGCCAGGGTTTAGGACAATAGTGGTGGGCACCGCTACGCCGACGACCTTGGCGACCCCGGGCTCGAACGGGCCGGCGACACTGCCGAGCGACACGTTTGCGATGAACACCTTGATTCTGTCCATCGAGGTATTCCCTGTCGCCTTGATTCCAAGGGTCAGCTCCTGGCTGTTCACGTCGGCCTCCGTGATGGTCTTCACAGAGAGACTTGCTGAGGTGATCTCGTACCCGGGGCAGGCTCCAGACCCGGCAGAGCAGGTGGTCGCGGCCGTGAACGTCGTCGTTAGGGGGTTTGGATTGAATCTGCTCTGCGCGAGGTAAGAGTACGAAGCCAAGGCAGCGATGAAGGCGACCGAGAGGACGACGGCCAAAACTCTGCTCCCGTGCAAGATTCAGCATTGCTCGGCGCGGTTGGGAAAAGCCTTTCGAGGAGCGGCCACACGCAAGTTTAAAGAGACTTCCAGGACGCTCGGAATCGGCAATGTCCGGAGCAGGGCTTCGAACGAAAGTTGCAGCCGAGTTCCTCGGCACCTTCGTGTTCGTGCTGGTGGGCGTGGGTTCGGCCGTCGCAACTAGTGCCCTCGGGATAACCGATTCAGCGGCGTCCCTCCTTATCGCTGCGCTCGCAAACGGCCTCGGTCTCGCGATGGCCGTCTCCGCCACAATGGCTGTTTCGGGCGGCTCGCTCAACCCCGCGGTGACGCTGTGCCTTTTCGTCGCAAGAAAGCTGCAAGCAAGAGAAGTCCTTCCATATGTCATCGCGGAGCTGGCCGGCGCCATCCTGGCCGGGCTGGCCCTGACGGCCTCGTTTCCCGCGGCCTTTGGGAACGCTGCCCACTGGGGCGCGCCGACGCTCGCGGGGTCGGTCACGGTTGCTCAGGGAACTCTCATTGAACTGATAATGACTTTCGTCCTCGTCTTCGCAATCTTCGGCACAGCTGTCGATTCGCGTGCTCCCAAGATTGGCGGTCTCGGAATCGGCTTGGCCGTCCTGGTAGACGTTCTGACAGGAGGCCCGTTCACTGGGGCAGCAATGAACCCGGCAAGAGCGATGGGGCCCATGATCGCTGGTTTGTTCCTGCCAGGCTACTGGTACATCTACTGGGTTGGGCCGATCGCCGGTGCCATCTTAGCCGCCCTCGCATACAGATACGCTGTTGAGGGCAAAGGCTGGACCTCGGCAGCGTAGATAAATACGACTGGGGTAGGGCGCAAAGATTCGATGAAGGCGACCACCATGAAACTGGGCAGGGAGCAGGCCAAGGAGGTTCTGGCCCGTCTGGACTCGAATCTGGGTTCCAGCAATGGTCGAACGGTGCGCGACCAGATCGTCAAGCTGCTCAACAGCGCAGTTCCCGCATACTCCTGGGTGGGCATCTACCTCGTCGATGGTCAGGACTTGGTCTTGGACGCTTGGTCCGGTCCGGCCGCGACAGAACATGTGCGGATACCAATTGGCAAGGGCGTCTGCGGCTATGCCGCGAAGGCGGGGCACACTGAGATCGTCTCCGACGTCAGCAAGGATGCGAGGTACCTCAAGTGCTTCCTCTCGACGAAGGCGGAGATCGTCGTCCCCATCTTCAATTCTGGCAAGGTTATCGGGGAGATTGACATCGACAGCGAGTATCTCGACGCGTTCTCCAGCATTGACAGAGAGTTCCTCGAGGCAGTCGCGAAGAAGATCAGCGAACGCGCCCTCGGTTGACCCTTCTTCCATAACCTATGTTATAAATTTAAATACACTGGGGCGGTGTTCGAGCTAGCCAATGAAACTGGAGATCAAGGACCTCCACGCGTCCGTGGAGGGCAAGGAGATTCTGAAGGGAGTCGACCTGACCGTTCAGCAGGGCGAGACCCACGCACTCATGGGGCCGAACGGCTCCGGCAAGAGCACGCTCGCGTACACACTACTCGGCCACCCGAAGTACCACGTGACGTCGGGCCAAGTCCTGATTGACGGCGAAAACGTTCTGGCCCTCAGCACGGACAAGAGGGTCAAGAGGGGGCTCTTCCTTGCGTTCCAGTACCCCGTCTCCGTCCAAGGCGTAAGCATGTTCTCTTTCCTGAGGGCGGCCTTCAACGCCTCTCACACAACAAACCCGAAGGAGCCGCCCACCATCTTCGACTTCAGGGAAGCAGTGGCGGAGAAGCTGAAGATGCTCGACATGGACAATTCGTTCCTCACTAGGTATCTGAACGAAGGTTTCTCAGGAGGCGAGAAGAAGAGGGCGGAAATCCTCCAGATGGCCCTGATGCAGCCGAAGTTCGCGGTCCTCGACGAGACAGATTCGGGCCTAGACATCGACGCGCTCAGGATCGTCGCCGAAGGAATCAACAAGGTCGCGGGCCCGGAAACCGGAATCCTGCTGATTACGCACTACCAGAGGATCCTGAAGTACGTGAAGCCCCAGTTCGTTCACGTCATGTACCAGGGGAGGATAATCCAGTCAGGGAGCGAAGACCTGTCAAGGCTTCTGGAGGAGAGGGGATACAACTGGATCACTGGGTACAAGGAAGAGGAGGAGGTACAGCATCCAATCCCATAACGCTTTTATCATGCTAATAACCTATGTTATATCGACAGTGAGAGCATGGCATCTACCAAAGTCAATCTAGCCACAGAAGATTACAAGGAGAAGTACGGCTTCAGCGACCCGGTTGACGCCTACGCCGTGAAGGGCGTCAAGGGCCTGAGCGAGAGGGTTGTGCAGGAGATCTCAAGGCTGCACGACGAGCCTGCCTGGATGGAACAGATCAGGCTGAAGGCGCTCAAGTACTTCCTTGACATGAAGGTGCCTGCTTGGGCTCCAGAGCTCGGCGACATCGACTATCAGAACTTCTACTACTACGCCAGCCCGACGAAGAGCGCAGCGGCTTCTTGGGACCAGCTGCCAGACTACATCAGGAACACGTACGACAAGCTGGGTATCCCGGAAGCGGAGAAGAAGTTCCTCGCCGGCGTCGGAGCGATCTACGAGAGCGAGGCCGTCTACCACAGCATCCAGGGCGAGCTTTCCAAGCAGGGAGTGGTCTTCACAGACACAGTCACGGCGCTGAAGGAGTATCCGGAGATCATGAAGAAGTACTTCGGGACTGTGGTTCCGTACCAGGACAACTACATCGCTGCGCTGCAGACCGCAGTCTGGAGCGCCGGCAGCTTCGTCCACGTGCCCGAGGGCGTGAAGGTCAACATGCCGCTCCAAGCGTACTTCAGGATCAACGAGAAGAACATGGGCCAGTTCGAGAGGACCCTGATAATCGGGGAGCCATACAGCGAGGTTAACTACATCGAGGGATGCCTGCCGGCCGACGAACTCGTGAGCAAGGGCTACACCCTCGAGCCCATTCTTGCAGTGGAGACCAACGAGAGTGTCGTCGCGGAGTCGGGACGAATGGCCACAGTGACCAAGAAATTCATTCATCCTCACGAGGGCGTCATGCTGACAATCGTGCCCCTGTCACGCGGAAATGAGTTCAGGTTGACACCCGAACACCCTGTGCTCGCTGTGAAGGAGAGCGAGGTCGCGACCAGAAGGGGGAGGAACGGATGGCTGCCTGAGGCTTCTACGGAGAAACTGACCAAGGCATCGCCAAAGTACATCGAGGCCGGGCAACTTGAAGCCGGCGACTTCATAGTGTACGTTGCCCCAACCGAGGCAAAGGACGACCCCACGTTTACAGACACACATCTCAAGATTCTGGGACTCTATCTCGCTGAGGGTTCAGTGTCGTTCAATAGCGCGCTCAATCTCGACGTTGCGCAATTCAGCTTCGGCAAGTCCGAATCCGAGAAGAATCTCGCAACCGAGTTGGTAGCTCTCATCAGGTCTCTCGGGGAGAAGGCCAGCATGCACAAGGCCAGAGGCCAGTACTTCTGTGTCATCACATACTCAAAGATGCTGATTGACTTGTTCAATGCCCATTGCGGCACCGGTGCTGCGAACAAGGTGCTCTCCGAAGCAATCATGCGATTGCCGAACGAGAGACAGAAGCTCCTCCTGAACTACTACCTCAAGGGTGACGGTAACAGGTACAAGAAGAAGCACGACTCGCTCATGGTTAGAGCGTCGACCGCGAGTCGGACTCTTGCGTTCCAGCTCCAGGAGCTCCTCGCTAGGGATGGGCTGTTCGCGAACATCGCAGTCCGCAAGGGTTCGAAGGACAAGATTGGTGGCAGGGACATCGAGAGGCGCGACCAGTATGTCGTCCAGTACACCGAGAACACCAAGTGGAGTGAAGTGCGCAGGGTGGGTAATCGTTTCTTCGTGCCGATAAAGCGGGTACTCAAGGAGCCCTACAGAGACCTGGTATACAACTTGGAAGTGGAACGGGAAAACTCGTACCTGGTCAAAGGGTTCGCAGTGCACAACTGCACAGCGCCCGTATACTCGTCGCAGTCCCTCCATTCGGCCATAGTCGAGATAGTGGCGAAGAAGGGTTCGCTGGTCAAGTATGCGACGCTGCAGAACTGGTCAAGGGACGTGCTCAACCTTGTCACCAAGAGAGCGCACGCCTACGAAGATGCGACGGTCTCTTGGGTCGACTTCAACGGAGGCTCGAGGCTGACGAGGAAGTACCCTTCGATCTACCTTCTTGGCCCGAGGGCCAAGGCAGACATAATCTCCGTGGCCTACGCAGGCGCCGGCCAGGTCCAGGACACCGGAGGAAAGGCAATCCATCTCGCGAGGGACACGACGTCGAAGATAATCTCGAGGTCGGTATCAAAGGACGGCGGCCACACGGCTTACAGGGGCCTGCTGCACATAGCGAAGGGCGCGACGAACGTGAAGTCGAGCGTAAGGTGCGACGCCCTACTCATCGACGAGAAGAGTACGACAGCAACGTATCCTTACATGGAGATAAATGAGGACGACGCAACCGTCACGCACGAGGCGAGCGTTGGGAAGGTCGGGGAGGAACAGCTCTTCTACCTGATGAGCAGAGGAATTTCCGACAACGACGCCCTCAGCATGGTCGTCAACGGGTTCCTCGAGCCGTTCACGAAGGAGCTTCCGATGGCCTACGCGGTGGAATTCAACAGGCTGATGCAGCTCGAAATGACGAACACAGTGGGTTAATCAAAGGTAGGACGCGGGGGGAGAACGCAGATGGCTCAGCAACTGATGGGCGAATTCAACGAGGAAGCCGTGAGGGCGCTGTCCGCCTACCTCAAGGAGCCGTCTTGGCTGACGGAGTTCAGGCTAAAGTCGTTCCAATCGTTCGCCTCCCTGCCCCCGGAGAAGAACCCGCTCTACACGAAGTACGCCAACATCTCCAGCTTCGACGGTTCCGGGTTCGGGGCAAAACCGCAAAAGTCGGAGGTCGACCTCAGGACGTTCTTCAAGGACTATCTCACTGGCAAGGAGAACAACATCCTGCTCCAGGGCAACGAGACGGAGGTACACGCAGAACTGGCGGAGTCCCTCTCGGCCACGGGCGTCAAGCTCCTCCCCCTCCACGAAGCTCTTGTGCTTGACGAGGCCTTGGTGAGGCGCGTCTTTTCGCTCAAGATGGTGAAGTCAGAGGATGATAGGTTCGCGGCCCTGGTCAACGCGTTCTTCAACTCCGGAACCTTTGTCTATGTCCCGAAAGGCGTCGAGGTCTCGCACCCGCTGAGAAAGATGCTCGTCACCAACGACCCTTCGACGAGCGTACTCGAGCAGACGATCATCTACGCGGAGGAGGGATCCAAGGTTGGATTCCTCGAGGAGCTCTACTCGGCCCACGCGTCGGGGCCGTCGCTCGTCGCCTCCACTGTGGAGGTCCACGCCGGGCCTGGCGCACACGTGGACTTCAGCTCCATCCAGCTACTTGACGACCAAGCCGTCCACCTGTCGAACAGGGCGATAGAGGTGATGAACGATGCGAAGGCCACGGTCAGCGCACTCTCGCTCGGGTCTGCGGTGGTCCGGTCGAGGATGAACTTCTTCCTCGACGGCAGGGGGTCGCAAGCCGAGGGATTCGAGATATTCTTCACTGACGGGAAACAGCGGTACGACTTCGAGTCCAACCTGGTCCACAACTCCCCGGACTCAAGCGGCTCGACGCAGGCGAGGGGCGTCCTGAAGGGCGAGTCGCAGTCGATATTCAAGGGAATGATAAGGATCGGGCCTTCGGCGAAGAACTCCCGCGCGTACTTGGCCCACCACGCGATGATACTCGAAAGGACGGCGAGGTCCGACGCAGTGCCGGGGTTGGAGATACTCACGAACGAGGTGAAGGCGACCCACTCCGCGTCCGTGGCGCAGGTTGACGAGGAGCAGCTCTTCTACCTGATGGCGCGGGGTCTTCCTCTCGACGAGGCTAGGAGGATGGTGGTCCTCGGCTTCTTCGAGCCCGTCCTGTCCCGCGTCCCAGTCGAGCAGACTCGGGAGGGGGCGAGGTTCATGATAGAAGGAAAGTGGAACGGTGAGAAGAAGAGGCTGGTGGACAGGGAGACGCTGATAGCTCTCACGGGCGAGGCCATCCCTGAGGTAAAGCAGTCAGAGGACATCTTCGAGCGCCACTACAAATACCGGTGATCGTTTGGCGGAGTTCGTCCCAGCGATGAGGTTCGACGACCTGTCCGAAGGTTCCATGGCAACGGTGGACGTGAACGGGACCCACGTCCTGCTCTCGAAGATAGGCGGAGAGGTGCACGCACTCAGCGGAACCTGCACGCACGAGGAGGCAGACCTCGGCCTGGGAATGATGCTTGAAGGCAGCGTCGTCTGCCCGCTGCACTTGTCGCAGTTCGACCTGAGGTCTGGCCAGGTCATGAACCCTCCCGCGACCGTCCCCCTTCAGGTCTTCAATGTTAAAATACAGGACGGGACGATTTTCCTCGAGGTCTAGTCAGGCGGCTTCATAATCTTGCTCGAATCAGGCACACTTGAACTGGAGAAAGTCCGTTCCGATTTCCCGATCCTGAAGCGGAAGGTCCACGGGAAGCGCCTCGTCTACCTCGACAACGCAGCCACAACCCAGAAGCCGAAGCAGGTGATCGACGCACTCGTCGATTACTACTCCCGATACAACTCGAACGTCCACCGCTCGGTTCACACGCTAGGAGAGGAGGCCACAGAGGCGTACGAGGGGGCGCGAGGGAAGACAGCAGCGTTCGTCGGATGCAAGCCAGCAGAGGTCGTCTTCACGCGCGGCACCACAGAGTCGATCAATCTCGTCAGGTTCGCGTGGGGGGAGAGTGGCGTGGGGCGCGGCGACACAATAGTCACAACACTCATGGAGCACCACAGTAACATCGTTCCTTGGCAGCTCCTAGCTAAGAAGAAGGGAGCCAACCTGAAGTTCGTCGGCCTGAACTCAGACGGCACGTTGAACATCGAGGAGTTCGAGAAGCTGATGGGGTCCTCACCAGCGGTAGTCGCGCTGACGCAGTGTTCGAACGTCCTGGGAACGATAAACGACGTTGCCGCGCTCTGCTCCAAGGCGAGGAAGGCGGGCGCAGTCACGGTCGTCGACGCTGCGCAGTCCGTCCCCCACATGCCTGTCGACGTCTCGGTGCTTGGTTGCGACTTCCTAGCTTTCTCGGTTACTGGAGACACCCCTGTACTAATCGAGTCCGCCGGAAAAATTCAACTAGTTCCCATCGAAGAAGCAGTCGAACTCTACAATCGCGGCAAAGACTTGTCCATTCTGACCCTGGGCACCGATGCGAAGGCGAAATTTGAGCGCGTCAACGGCGCACTGACTCATCTTGATCGTATCTACGAGGTAAGCTACGAGAACAGTGCCTTGCCGGTTCGTGCTACCGGGTATCATTCGGTCTACGTGTGGCGCGACGGTGACATCGTGGACGAGCAGGTCTCCAAGCTGCGGAAGGGGGACTTTCTGGTTACGCTCAACAGACAAAGCAGAACCGGACTCGGAGATTCCCGAGAATTTCCACTGGAGTTCACACATCATGGCAACTTGACAAGAGAAAATGTGGAGATTACAGGAGAACTGATGCGGCTCGTCGGTTATTATCTTGCGGAGGGTTCGGTCGACCCCAGAGACAACAGGGTCTCTCTCACCTTCGGCGAGGACGAAACCACATTCGTAAACGATGCGCGCGTGTTGATAGAAAGTCTAGAACCAATCCATTACTACTCGAACGCATTCGAAAAAGTGAAGGTCGCGCACGGTGCTTCGATGATGCAAATTGCCACGACCGCCGGAATCAGTCGCAAGACTGCTACGAAGTACTCTGGCCGGACCCAACCAGTGGGTGTCGCAGGTTCCGAGAAGATAGCTTCTCACCTCTGGTACAACCACAACAATCACACTACCAACATTTCATTCAACAACAAGAAATGGTTCGAATTCTTCAAATCATCATGTGGAACGAGCATCAACAAGCACCTCCCTGACTTCGTGTGGAGGGTTCGTGCTGAACTTGTGGCCGAACTCCTGAAAGGATATCTCAGAGGTGATGGTTCTAAGAACGAGGACTACAGGATAGTAGCAAAATCCGTGTCAAAGAGGCTCATCAGCGAGCTGTCCTGGCTTCTTAAGCTGCACGGAATCTCCAATACTCTAGGATTCGCAAAATCACGTCGTCGAACATGGAATAGTCAGTACTCGCTGGTGATTCAGAGAAGCGAATTGGTGCAACTTCGGGAATTCTATCGACCCCTCCTGAAGCGAGATGCGTCCCGGGACAAGTCGCTCTGCGTCGATGCTCTGAAGGAGGCATACAGGCTAACGAAGCCAAGGCACAACTCGGAGGTTTCATCGACCCTGCGGAGTGTCCGCAAGCGCGCCTCGCGAAAGGCAATACTTGAAGTCGTGCGATGGATTGAATCTACCCACAAGGGACTGATCGAAGACCGAGCGCAGACCATACTAGCGAGATACAAACAGTTCGCCAACGGAGACTTCGGCGTCGTCAAGGTGCGCGATGTAAGGGCCGTGGGAGAACACACTGTTTACGACGTCTCTGTTCCTGGCAGCGAGCGATTCTTCGGAGGCTTCTATCCGATTCTACTTCATAACTCAGGCCACAAGATGCTCGGCCCGACTGGCATAGGAGTGCTCTTCGGCAGAAAGGAGTTGCTCCAGGCGATGGAGCCGTTCCACGGAGGCGGGGAGATGATTAGAGAAGTGTTCCTGGACCACGCCACCTGGAACGACGTCCCGTACAAGTTCGAGGCCGGGACAGTCAACATCGCTGACGCGATCGGACTGGGCGCAGCGATCGACTACCTCTCGTCCATAGGGATGAAGAACGTGAGGGAGCACGAGGTCAAGCTTCTGAAGTACGCTCTGGATGTGCTGGGGAAGGTCAAGGGGTTCGAACCGTACGGACCGAGTGATGTCAGGCAGAGAGGCGGCGTAGTCTCGTTCAACCTTGCGGACGTCCACCCTCACGACCTGGCGACCATCTTGGACGAAGAGGGCATTGCAATCAGGTCGGGGCACCACTGCGCCCAGCCGCTGATGCGTTGGCTCAATGTCGCAGCCACGAGCAGGGCGAGCTTCTACATCTACAATTCGTACGACGACGTGGACTCCCTCAGGGACGGGCTGGAGAAGGCGAGGAAGGTCTTCAAGCTTTGAGCAGCGCCGACATCTACAAGGAGATCATCCTGGACTACTACAGGAATCCCAGGAACTTCGGCAGCCTCGAGCCGCACGACATCGAGGCGCACGACACCAACCCGCTCTGCGGAGACGAGGTGACGATGCAGATCAAGGTCGGTGAGGGGAACAAGATAGAACAGATCAGGTTCACTGGCAAGGGGTGCGCAATCAGCCTGGCCTCGTCCTCGATGCTGACAGAACTCGCGAAGGGCAAGCCTCTGGAATGGGTCAAGCAGCTCTCGAAGGAAAACGTACTCGAGATGCTCGGGAACCCGGAGCTGGGCCCGTCGAGGATAAAATGCGCGCTCCTGGGAATGAAGGTGCTGAAAACAGGGGCCTACGGCTACCTCGGCGCGAAGTTCGAAGACGCTAGTGAATAGTTACTGGGGCCTTGCCTCTGGTTTGGTCGCGAGCTTCGCCCCCTCCCCCTTCCTCCGCGGGGGCTTGGCTGCCATCACGTGCCTCTTGAGCAGCTGGATTCCGAGCGCAGGGTCCACCCCTTTCGGGCAGACTGCAGAGCACGACCCGGCGTAGTGACACCTGAAGACGCCGTGTTCAGAGTCGAGCATCTTCAGCCTCTCCTCCCCTCCCTCGTCCCTGACGTCCATCAGGTACCTGTAGGCCTGCGCGAGCGCCTGAGGGCCAGGGTAGAGTGTGTCCGTGGCGACCGTGGGGCAGGACGAAGTGCAGAGACCGCACTTTATGCAGTAAGTGAACTGCAGAATCGAATCCAGTTCTTTCGGGGTCATCACGTAGTCCGACGTGGCGTTGTCGAGCTCCTGCACGTCCCCCCTCACTATGTGGGGGATCACCTCGCGGTGCTTCTGGAAGAAGCCGGTGAGGTCCGTGGCCAAGTCCTTGATTATGGGGAAGTTGTCCATCGGCTGCACAGTTACAGCTTTGGTCCTCAGCTCACTGATCGGTGTGTAGCAGGCCAGCCTTGGGACACCGTTGATCTTCATCCCACAGGAGCCGCACGAGGCCATCCTGCACGAGAACCTCACTCCGATCGAGTGGTCTTCGTAGTCCCTGGCGTGGAGGATTGCGTCCAGCACGGTCATTCCGTCCCTCTTCGGGACAAGGAATTCCTCGAAGCGCGGTTTCGAGTCCACGAAAGGGTTGAACCTCTGCACCCTCAGCCTCAGCTCTGGCGACGTCTCAGCTCACTCCCCCTACCACAGCCAGTATCACCGTCCTCGTTCCGTACGCCATGACCAGAAGGGCTGCCACCAGTGTTCCTCTGTTCACCCACCTGGTCCAACCCCTCGTCTGCTTCCACTCCACGAGGACGACCCTCATGCCGTTGAAGCCGTGGGCAAGGACGACGATGAGTAGTATCTCCAGGAGGCTCCCGTTTATCCAGTCCCTGTAGAGCGAGAGAACCCTCTGGAAGGAGAGAGCAGTGCCGTACGGGACCAGCACTCCCTGCATCAAGAGGTGGAGCCCGACAAGGAAGAGGGCCACGACGGCTGTCGCGTACTGGAGCTGCATCAGTCTTGATTCCCTCGTGCAAATCACCCGAACAGGATCGTCCCCGACCACAGACCTGCGACAATCGCTAGCACGATTGCAAGCCAGATGAGATGCTTCTGCATTGTCCTCAACCCCTTGGGCTTGTA
This sequence comes from Nitrososphaerales archaeon, assembly GCA_032906765.1. Classification (NCBI taxonomy): domain Archaea; kingdom Thermoproteati; phylum Nitrososphaerota; class Nitrososphaeria; order Nitrososphaerales; species Nitrososphaerales archaeon. The sequence goes on along the minus strand of JAJTZB010000003.1, from coordinate 79,998 downwards.
GGGGTACTCGATCGGCGACGGCTTCTGGAATATTATGCCGTACTCGGCCAAGATGAGCCTGATCCCGTTGAGACCGTGGAAGACGACTACGGTCGCTGTCGCAGCGAGAATGAAGTGCCCGACCACGTTCTCAGTGACAGAGAGGTCGAGGGCCCAGGTCGACTGGTTTGGCCCCGCCCCCAATGGGCCGCCGACGAAGAAGCTCGTGTCTCCGATATGGCCGATGACGTACAGGAAGATCACTATGCCAGTGAGGCGCTGGAAGACGTAGGCCCACCTCTCCAGGTTGTAGTGATACGGGTTGAGCCAGCCTACCAGCCCGCGCCTGTTGGTAGCGCGCCCCTCTCCCCTCAACTCTCTACCACCAATCCCACCACGTTAATACAGATTCAGTAGTGCCTCTCCGCAGGCTGGTACTTCGTTATTGTAACAGGGGAGTATTCGAGCCTGGGGCCGTCAGGGGTCCAAGAGGCGAGCGTGTGCTTCAGCCAGTTCTCGTCGTCTCTCTTGGGATAGTCCCTCCGGGCGTGCGCCCCCCTCGACTCAGTCCGTGCGAGCGCTCCAGCGAGGACCACCTCAGCGACTTCTAGCATCGACTCAACCTCCAAGACATCGCTCAGGTTTGTGTTGTACACTCTGCTCTTGTCGTCGCAGTGTCTAAAGTCCGTCTTCTTCAGCTCTCTTATCGCCCTCAGCGCCTCCGAGAGCCCCTCGCCGGTCCTGTAGACGAAGGCCCCTTTGTCCATCGCCTTCTGGACTTTGTCCCTTATCTCGTACGGGTTGGCGCCTCCTTTCCCGTGGAAGATGTCGTCAAAGACCCTCCGCTCCTCGAGCATCACCTGTTCGCCCGGTGAGCTCCGGCTCTGAACCCGCGCTGCGTAGCTAGCAGCCTCGGCGCCCGTTATCTTTCCCCACACGAGGCACTCCGCTGTCGAGTTTGCGCCCAACCTGTTGGCGCCGTTGATGCTGACGCACGCAGCCTCTCCGGCCGACCACAGACCCTTCACCTTGGTCGCTCCGTTCACGTCCGTGTCTATCCCACCCATCACGTAGTGGCAGACGGGGCTGATTGGTGCAGGGGTGTCGACGATGTCTATACCCCTGAACTTTATCGCAATCTCCCTGATTCCTGACAGCCTCTGCTTTACCTTCTCGGCCCCCAGATGCGTCACGTCAAGGTGAACGTAGTCAAGCCCGCTCGCCTCGTCCTTGAATCCCCTGCCTTCCTCCACCTCCGTGATGATTGCCCTCGAGACGACGTCCCTCGATGCCAGTTCGACCTTCTCTGGCGCATACTTCTTCATGAACCGCTCGCCGTCCTTGTTTAGGAGTATGCCCCCTTCCCCCCTGGCCGCTTCGGTAAGCAGTATGCCAGAAGGTACGAGCCCGGTCGGATGGAACTGTATGAACTCCATGTCCTTGAGCGGCACTCCGCCCCTAAGTGCGATGTACATCCCGTCTGGTGTCGAGCTGTAGCCGTAGGTCGCGAAGCTGTACAGCCTCCCGGAACCTCCGGTGGCGATTATCCCAGCCTTGCCCAGTATGGCCGCGAAGTCGCCCGTCTTCTTCTCGATCGCTGTGAAACCCCTGAACTCGCCGTTCTCAGCGATGAGGGATGTGGCGAACCATTCCTGGTAGAACGTGATGTTGTCGTACTTGGTCGCGGTGTCGTAGAGGGTCTGCATCTCGAAGAAGCCGACCTTGTCTTCTGCGAAGGTCGCCCTTGGGTAGCTGTACCCACCGAACCACCTCTGAGCTATCCTGCCGTCCTCCCTCCTCGACCAAGGCATACCCCAGTGTTCGAGCTGGTAGATTTCATGCGGCATCTCGTCGACGAACCTCTCGACTGCGTCCTGGTCGGCCAGGTAGTCGGAGCCCTTCACGGTGTCGAAGGCGTGCGACTCGAGGGAATCTCCTAGCTCAGGGTAGAGCACTGCTGCAGTCCCGCCCTCGGCGCTCACGGAGTGGGAACGCATGGCCTGGACCTTCGTGACCACGGCGACGTCCAGCTTCCCTCCCCCGGTCCGTGCCGCCTCTATCGCAGCTCGAAGGCCGGCGATCCCGGAGCCAACGATTACGACGTCGTGCTTGAGGCTCTCGACCATCGTTCTCGCGCTTCATTCGGTCTCCTTCATGCTCTCTTAGGCTTTGCCTTCGCGAAATGAAAAAGAGAGCCGTCCGAATGAAAACGAGAATTTTCGCGCGTCTTGTCCGTTTAGTATGGATAACCTTTTAACCGCATCACTAAGCGCCAAAGGCTCACGAGAGGTATTAGTTGCCCCAGTACGGCTACAGTTTCGAGGGCTTCGACCCAGCGGTACATGTAAGGGCTAGCGGAAGAGAGGTAAACGTATCACCGAAAGCTGCAAGGGAGATTGCACTTACGATCAAGGGGATGACTGTTACAAAGGCGATAGACCATCTGGAGCTTGTCAGGGAGAAGAAGATGGCTGTGGCCTTCAGACGGCACAAGCTCAAGGTAGGCCACAGAAGCGAGCTCCAAGGCTTCCCGACTGGCTCCTACCCGGTGAAGGCGGCGGGCGCCTTTGTCGACGTATTGAAGAATCTCCAGAGTAATTCAGAGTTCAAGGGTTACGACCCGGAACACGTCCAGATAATCCACGCAGCTGCTTACGCCGGAAGGACTGTGAAGGATTTCGTCCCCAGGGCCTTCGGGCGCAGCTCGCCTAACTTCCACCAGCTCGTCCACATCGAGTTAGTCGGGAAGGAGGTCTAGGGTTGTCGGTCCAGCAGCGAAGTTCTGCAAAGTCGATTCTCCTCCAGAGCAGGGCCTTCGCAGAGCTGGACGAGTTCTTCGAGAAGGAGCTGCGCGACGCCGGCTACGGTGGCCTCGAGGTCCAAAAGTCGCCTGTCGGGACGACGCTCAAGGTGTACGTCGCCAGGCCGGGCCTCGCCATCGGAAGGAGGGGCACGGGGATCAAGGAGCTGACAGACAGGGTGGCCGCACAGTTCGGTCTCCCCAACCCGCAGATAGCGGTCTCGGAGGTGGCCAACCCCGAGCTCAACGCAAGGATCATGGCCGGCAGGATAGCTCAGATCGTCTCGAGGGGGACAGCCTTCAGGAGGGCTGCGATGTGGACTGTAAACAACATAATGAGCGCTGGGGCTGCAGGCGTCGAAGTCTCCATCGCGGGGAAGCTCAGGAGCGACAGGTCCCACGGTGAGAAGTACAGGGCCGGGGTCGTCCCAAAGAGCGGGGACACGGCCGCAAGGTCAGTCAACCAGGCGACTACGGACGTGCTTCTGAAGCTCGGACTCTACGGCATCCAGGTGAAGATTGCTCTGAAGGACGCGCTGCCTCCCGACTTCATGTTCAGGGAGGACATCAAGGAGGAAAAAGAGGATGGCAAAGCTCAAACCGAAGGACCTGAGGCAGCAGGAAGCTGAGAAGCTTAGGCAGACGCTCTTCGACTTGCGGTCGGAGCTCTCCAAGCTCAAGGGGAACGCAGAAAGGGGTCTCGGCCAGAAGCAGGCAGGGAAGGTCAGGAGAATCAGGAGGGACGTGGCGAGGGTCCTGACAGTGATGAGGGAGAAGGGAGTATCCGAATGAGCGTCGTGGGGCAGGAGGTCACAGTCATGGATTCGTCCGACAATTCGATGAGGGGCAGAAGGGGCGAGGTGGTGCTGGAGACAGCGAACACGCTTCTCTTGCGGTCGTCTGGCAAGACAGTCAAGTTGGCGAAGGCAGGCTCAGTCCTCCTCCTCGAGAAGACCGGGCAGCTGGTCACAGGCGACGACTTGGCGGGGAGACTGGAGGACAGGCTGAGGGTGGGGAAGAGATGAGCGCGGCGGGTCTTGAGGTGGTCGCTCCGAGGAAGAAGTGCGAGGACGACAGGTGTCCTTTCCACGGTGGCCTCAAGGTCAGGGGCAAGTTGCTCTCCGGGAAGGTGGTCTCGACCGCAGGCAAGAGCTTCGTGGTCGTCGAGATGGAGTACCTCAACAAGGTCGCAAAGTACAACAGGGGAGAGAGAAGGAGGAGCAGGCTCAGCGCGCACCTCCCTCCTTGCCTCGACCTAAAGGAGGGGGACGTCGTCACCATCGGCGAGTGCAGGCCTCTCTCGAAGACAATCTCTTTCGTCGTCGTTGAGTCCAGGAGGCAAGCGTAGTGTCAACGAAATCTCGTGCGGTCTCTGCGAAGGGAGTCGAGGAGTTCAAGACCTACATCACAAGGTCGATACCTCTCAACGCAGTCATCATTTGCGCAGACAACACGGGGGCCAAGACCCTGAGGGTCGTCCAAGTCACGAAGGCGAAGACGAGACTGAGCAGGCTGCCTGCGGCCTCAGTCGGCGACAGCATCGTTTGCGTCGTGAAGCGAGGGCCGCCTGAACTGAGGAAGCAGGTCTTCGGCGCAGTCATCATCAGGCAGAAGTACCCTGTCAGGAGGGTCAGCGGGCAGAGGATAGCCTTCGAGGACAACGCCGCAGTCATAGTAACTCCGGAGGGCGACCTGAAGGGCACGGACATCAAGGGTCCCGTCGCCAGCGAGGCTGCCGAGAAGTGGCCGAGGATTGCCAACCTCGCGTCAATCATCATTTGAGGAGATTGGTATGAAATTCGCCTCCAACCTGTCAACCGAACTCCGCGAGAGATACAAGCGCCGCTCCCTGAGGCCGAGAGTCGGGGACTCCGTCAAGATAGTCCGGGGAGAATACAAGAACATAGAGGGCAAGATCACGAAGGTCATCGCAAAGGACGGGAGAATCAACGTGGAAGGGGTGGCGAAGGAGAAGCTCGCGGGCGGGAACGCACCGGTGCCTGTGCACGCGTCTAATGTCGTAATCACTTCGTTGAACCTTGGCGACAAACTGAGGAAGAACAAGCTGGAGGTGTCAGGCTAGTGGGCAAGAAGGGCGGAAGGAACAAGCTGAAACGACTCGCAGCGCCCCGCTCTTGGGACATCTCCCGCAAGGGGAAGAGGTTCGTCTTCAAACCCCTCGCCGCCTCTCACCCGATCTCCTCCTCGTATCCGCTCGGCGTCGTTATCCGGGACCTCGCATCCATGGCCACCACCTTCAGGGAGGTGAAGTCCGCGACCAAGACGGGCAAGGTCTTGGTTGACGGGAGGAGCAGACAGTCGCCCAGCTTCCCTGTCGGACTCTTCGACGTGGTAAGCGTGCCTGCGGAGGGGGCCATGTTCAGGCTTGTCCCGACACCCAAGGGCCTAGCACTTTCGAAGGTCGGCGAACAGGAAGCTGGCAGGAAGCTCTGCAGCATCAGGTCGAAGGTCAAATCGAAGGGAGGCCACATGCAGTTCGGCCTTCACGACGGCAGGTCGTTGCTCAGCGACAGCTTGAAGCTCTCCCCAGGGGACGCTGTCCTGCTCGAGGTGCCATCGCAGAAGGTCATCGACCAGGTCAAGCTGGCGAAAGGTTCGCTCGGCTTGATCCTCTCGGGCGACAGGGCCGGGCAGGTCGGCAAGATACTTGATGTGAAGAACGGAACGATAACAAGGGAGAGAATGGTTAAGATGTCCCTGCAAGGCGGGGACGCAGAACTCCCGTCAAGGCTTGTCTTCCCTGTGGGGACGGACAGGCCCGTGATTACCGTGGGTGTCGCAGCTTGAGTCAGAAGACAGTGCAGGAGAACCCGATGAGGGGAATAAGGGTCGGCAAGGTAGTGGTAAACATAGGCCTCGGAAAGTCGGGCGAGGCGATTGAGAGGGGCAAGAAGGTCTTGGAGCAGGTCACCGGCCAGAAGCCGAGCCAGAGGCGGGCGAAGAAGTCAGTCAGGGACTTTGGGATCCACGAGGGGGAGCCGATTGGAGTGCTAGTCACTGCGAGGGGCGCGAAGACTACGGAGCTGATCACAAAGCTGCTCGCGGCCAGGGACAAGAAGCTCCCCGGGTCGTGCTTCGACGCGAGAGGGTCGGTCTCGTTCGGAATCAAGGAGCACATAGAGATACCAGGCATCAGGTACGACCCTGCCATAGGCATCCTTGGGATGAACGTCTCTATTCTCCTCGAAAGGCCGGGCTACAGGGTGGCAAGGAGACGCAGGAGGACGTCGAGCGTCGGCAAGAACCACTTCGTGTCGAAAGAGGAAGCGATGGAGTACTTCAGGAAGAACTTCGGGGTAACGGTAGAATGAAAGAGAGGCATCCAAAGAAGAGAGGCTACGGTAAGTCTACCCGTTACTGCCGAAGATGCGGGCAGTACGGCGCCGTGATAAGGTCGTATGACCTAGTCCTCTGCAGGCAGTGCTTCAGGGAAGTCGCCGAGAAGCTTGGCTTCAGGAAGTACGACTAGGGGGAGAATGGGTTGCCAGCAACGAGCGTACTCGCAAACCTATTCGCGAGCCTCCAGAACGCGGAGATGAGGAACAAGAAGGAGTGCATGGTAATCCCCGCATCCAGCCTGGCGAGCGAGGTACTGAAGGTGCTCCAGAAGAGGCGCTACGTTGGAGAGTTCGAGTTCATCGACGACGGCGTCGGCGGCAAGCTGAGGGTCCAGCTCCTCGGCCGGATCAACAAGTGCGGCGTCATCTCGCCAAGATTCCCCGTGAAGTCTGCGAGGCTCGTTGACTGGGAGCACAGGTACCTGCCCGCAGTCGGTGTCGGGACGCTGATTCTGTCGACGTCGAAGGGAGTAATGTCGCATTCGGAGGCCCAGGAGAAGGGTCTGGGCGGGAGGCTCGTTGGCTATGTCTACTAAGCAGCTCCAGCAACAGACGATCCAGATGCCAGAGGGTGTGACAGCGTCTCTTCAAGGAAGGAGGCTTACCGTGAAGGGAAAGCTCGGCGAGGCCAAGAAGGACTTCGACAAGGTCAGCGTGAACCTGTCGGCGGAAGGGAACAAGGTCACGATATCTCCATTCTCAGAGAAGAAGAAGGACAACGTGGTGATCAACACCGTCCTGAGCCTAGTCAACAACATGGTGACGGGCGTCACCAAGGGCTACACCTACAGGCTGAAGATAGTCTACGCCCACTTCCCAATTTCAGTGAAGACGAAGGGAGACCAAATCCTCGTGGAGAACTTCGTCGGCGAGAGGTCGCCCAGAGTTGCGAAGATTGTCGGCAACTGCAAGGTCACGGTCGAGGGAGACGACATCATTGTCAAAGGAGTCTCAGTGGAAGAGGTAGGGCAGACTGCGGCCAACGTAGAGCTGGCAACCAAGATCAAGAGGAAGGATCAGAGAATCTTCTTGGACGGCGTGTACATCTATCAGAAGGAGGAGGGCTGGTGAAATTTGGCGAAGCCAAAAGTCTCAGAGGAGAACAGGTTGAAGGCCCTCGTGGAGAAGAGGGCGGAGGTGGCGAAGCGGAGGCCGAGTTTCGTCCGCCAGGAGAGCTGGAGGTACGTCAGGATCAAGCCGATGTGGCGGAAGCCGAAGGGCGTCGACAGCAAGATGAGGAGGCAGGACAAGGGCTGGCCTGCTCTGGTCCGGGTGGGCTACAGGGGCCCTTCAGCCGCCAGAGGCCTCCACCCGAGCGGGCACTTCGAGAGGCTGGTCCACAGGCCGGGGGACCTCGAGGGGATGGTCCCGGGAAGGGACGTCGCGAGGATGGGCTCGACCGTCGGGGCGAAGAAGAGGGCGCTGATCATAACACGGGCGAGCGAGCTGGGCATCAGGGTGGTCAATCCCACAGGGTTGAGGATAATTGAATCTAAGAAGTAAGAGAAGGCTGGCTGCCTCTGTCATGAAGGTCGGGGTGGACAGGGTCATCTTCGACGACGAGTACTCCGACCTCATACAGGACGCGATCACGAGGAGCACGATCAGGGGCCTGATCGGTTTCGGGGCGATCAGGGCGGCGCCCGAGAAGGGGGTCTCGAGGGGCCGGTTCAGAGAGCGAGCACGCAGGTTGAAGCGCGGTCGGGGTCCGGGTTCCACTGAAGGCACCAAGCACGCAAGGAACCCGCGGAAGGACATGTGGATCACGAAGGTGCGCGCCCTCCGATGGAGGCTGAAGGTGGCGAAGGACAGGAAGGAGATCAGCAAAGAGGCCTACAAGAAGCTCTACAAGCAGGTGAAGGGAGGCCAAGTGAGGGGTGTCAAGCACCTCCTAGACCTGATGAAGGAGGCGAAGAAGTAGGTGTCTCACTACGTCAGGCTTCAAAGGAGGAGACGCGAAGGGGTCACGGACTTTCGGGCAAGGAAGAAGGCGATTATCTCGCGGTCCACTCTACTCGTCGTCAGGGTCTCCGACAAGAACGTCTCTGCCCAATTCGTGAAGCCGAAGGTGGAGGGAGACACAGTCCTCTCCTCAGCTCACTCAAGGCAGCTCCGGAAGCTTGGCTGGCAGGGGTCGCTGAAATCGACGCCAGCGTGTTACCTGCTAGGCATGCTCGCAGGGAAGAAGGCACTCCAAAGCGGAGTCAAAGAGGCAGTGCTGTACAACGGGATGGTCCCGTTCATCAAGGGCTCGAGGGTTGCAGCATTCGTCAAGGGCGTGCTCGATTCGGGGATCTCGATCCCATTCGGTGAGGGTGTGGCTCCCTCCGAGGAGAGGCTGACGGGCAAGACGATAGCCGACTACGCCTCGAAGCTTGCGAAAGAGGACAAAAAGCTCTACCAGAGCAGGTTCTCGGCGCTCCTGAAGAGGGGCTTCAGGCCTGAGGAATACCCGTCTCAGTTCGAGAAGGCGAAGGCAGCGATAAGGGGAGGTGGACCCAAGTGAGCATGATGGGAAGGCACGACAGGCGAGAGGAGGAAGAGGTCTGGGTGCCACGGACGAAGCTTGGAAAGCTGGTGAACGAGGGCAAGGTGACCTCTCTCGAGGAACTCTTCAAGACCGGCCAGAGGGTGCGCGAGGCTGAGATAGTCAAGAAGCTGCTCCCTGAGCTGCGGAACGAGGTCGTGGGCGTGAGCGTCGTCCAGAAGCAGACCGACGCAGGCGAACTGACGCGCTTCGCAGCCGTTGTGGCCGTGGGGAATGGGGCGGGCTGGTTCGGCGTCGGCAGGGGAAAGGCGATGCAGACGAGGGAGGCGATAGACAAAGCGACCAACAACGCTCTTCTGAACATCATCCCTGTGAAGCTCGGCTGCGGCAGCTGGGAATGCAGGTGCGGAAGGCCCCACTCCGTGCCTTACAAGATCAAGGGCAAGGCCGGAAGCGTCACGATTGAGATCATACCTGGTCCGAGAGCCTTGGGGCTCGTGGCTGGGCCTGCCCTCAAGAACCTGCTACAGCTCGCGGGTGTGAAGGACGCCTGGATCAGGACCTTTGGCTCGACCAGCACCATGTCATCGCTCGCGAACGCGGCTTACGACGCGTTCAGGATGTCGCACGGACTCAACGTATGAGGGATGGTGGGGAAACCAGCGTGTTTGTCGTCGTGAACGTTCACGGGAAGATCAACTCGTCCGATCCTGTGAGAAAGGCGCTGGGCGAGTTGAAGGTGGAGAGGAAGTTCACCGCCTCTGTCGTGCCAGACGACGCCGCGACTGTGGGCACGCTCAAGCTCTGCAAGGAGTTCGTGGCCTGGGCACCTCTCGACTCTGACCTCCTCACCACTCTGCTCGAGAAGAGGGGGATGGTCAGCGAGAGCAGGAGGCTCGACAGCGCGGCACTCTCGAAACTCGGCTTCAAGAAGTACAAAGACCTGGCAGAGAAGATCCTGAAGGAGAACAAGAGGCTCTCGGCCATCGGAGGCATAAGGCCGTTCTTCAGACTCAGCCCGCCGAAGGGAGGCTTCAAGTCATCGCTGCGGAGGCAGTACACGGACCGGGGGACCCTCGGCAGCAACCCGAAGCTCCCGGACATCGTCAGGAGGATGCTCTAGGTGCCGACGAGGACGAGGAAGGCGAGGAGGTATAGAGGAATGAGGACGCACGGCTACGGTCAGATAGGGCAGCACAGGCACTCGGGTAAGCAAGGTGGCCACGGCCAGGCGGGCCTGCACAAGCACAAGTGGTCTTGGATGGTCAAGTACGACCCAGACCACTTCGGGCGGGACCCGTTTAGGCCGCCCGGATACTACGCGAAGCCTTCCAAGTGGGCGAACGTCGGCGACCTGGACTCGCTCGCGGCCGGCAGCCCAAGGGTCGACCTGTCCTCGATGGGGGTGCAGAAGCTCCTAGGCTCGGGTGACGTGAAGGGTGCCTACCAAGTCAGGGTCGGGTCTTTCACAAAGAAGGCTCAGGCTAAAATAGAGGCGGCCGGGGGAAAGGTCGTAGCCCCGGAGTAGGACCAGCCCCATGGCCTCAATGCGTGATTTCATCAAGAGCGTAGCGACCGTCCTCCCAGAGATTCCGAAGCCAGAGAAGAAGCCGACCCTCAACGAGCGCTTCATCTGGACAGCCTTCGCACTCATCGCCTACCTGATCATGGCTGTCACGCCGCTCTACGGCTTCGGCGGCTCGGCCAGCCAGGCGGACCAGCTTGCATTCCTCAGGGTCGTCTTCGCCTCGACGCAGGGGACACTCATGGAGCTGGGCATCGGTCCGATAGTCACTGCGGGGCTGATACTCCAGCTGCTCGTGGGTAGCGACATCATCAAGCTGGACATGAGCAACCCAGAGGACAGGTCGATCTTCGGGTCGGCGACCAAGATGTTGACTATGATAGTGATTGTAGGCGAGTCCGTGGCCTACATAGTGGGAGGTGCGCTCGGCCAGCTGTCGCCCAACCAGTCGATCGTCGTGTTCGTACAGCTCTTCATAGCGAGCATCATAGTCCTCCTGCTCGACGAGATGATCCAGAAGGGCTGGGGCATCGGCAGCGGAGTCAGCCTCTTCATCTTGGCGGGCGTCTGCCAGACCGTGATGTGGTACACCTTCTCGCCATTCTCACTGAGGGCCTCGGCCAACTCCCCCCAGACGATAATCTTCGGCTTCGTGCCGGCGCTGATCAGCTCGTTCTTCACCAACACCCTCCCGAGCATCTTCGTCAGGGAGTTCAAGTATCCGAGCCTTCTCACATTCATGCTGACGCTGGTGATGATCCTCGTCCTGATCTACGTTGAGGGAATCAGGGTGGAGCTCCCTATCACCTCGACGAAGTACAGGGGCTTCCAGGGCGTCTACCCAATCAAGCTGCTCTACGTCTCCAACATCCCCGTCATCTTGGTCTCCGCACTCGCGGCGAACGTCACATTCTTCACGAAGGTGCTGTACAACTACGCAGGTTCGACCCCAAGCAGCTGGATCCACTACCTCGGCGTCTGGCCCACGGGGGCGAACGCGACCTCCTATCCATCCGGCGGACTCGTTTACTACATGACGGCCCCGCAGGGACTCAACCAGACGCTCGCCGACCCAATCCACTCGGCGATCTACCTAGTCTACCTCGTTGGAATGGCAGTCCTCTTCGCGAAGCTCTGGGTGGAGATAGGCGGCCTCAACCCCAAGGCCGTGGCGAAGAACCTGATGGACGCAGACGTCCAGGTCCCGGGCTTCAGGCGAAGCGGGCTCTCCATCGAGCAGGTGCTGAACAGGTACATCCCGACACTCACGGTCATAGGCGGCGTACTGATCGGGCTGATCGCCGGCGTCTCAGACCTTTTCGGCGTCTTCGGCTCCGGGATCGGCATACTCCTGATGGTCGACATCATACTCCAGTACTACCAGATGCTGCTGAAGGAACAGGTCGAGGAGTTCTCTCCGGCTCTCGCGGGCGTCTTGGGGGCAACGTAGCGATGAACCTCAGGGTCGTCGTCGTGGGCATAGCTGGGGTGGGCAAGACGACAGTCGTGGACAAGCTAAGGTCGACCCTGACGGGGTCGGAGCTTGTCACCTTCGGCACAGTGATGCTCGAGGAGGGCAAGAGGCTCCGCTGGATCAAGCACAGGGACGAGCTAAGGAAGCTGTCCGTCGCAAAGCAGAGGCGGCTCCAGACCATGGCAGCGACGAAGATCTCAAGGGCAAGGGGGAAGATCCTATTCATCGACACGCACCTGTTCATCAGGACGAAGGAAGGCTTCTGGCCCGGCCTCCCATTCGATGTGGTGAGGGCGCTCAAGCCCACCCATCTCGTCCTCGTCGAGGCGAGCCCAGACGAGATACTGGTCAGGAGAGGCTCGGACAGGACGAGGTACAGGGACGATGTGACGCACGAGGAGCTCGACACTGAACTCTCCCTCGCCCGCAGCTTCCTCACAGTGTCGTCCACGCTGACCGGGGCGCCGATGCTGATTGCTGTCAACAGTCAAGGCAAGTCGGACGAGGTCGCGGCGAACATCGCCAAGGTGCTCACGGAGGCGTCGGCATGAGCCTCCTGATCCCCGACTCCACCCTCGTCCTGACGCTCACCGCAGTCGGCTTCGGGCTGATCTCAAACCTGCTCACGCGCAGGTTCGTCAACCTCGAGGCGGAAAGGAGGATCAAGGCGGAGATAAACGACTTCACGAAGGCGATGAAGGCGGCCGTGAAATCCGGCAACAAGCAGGAGCAGGAGAAGCTCAAGAAGAAGGAGCCGTCGATAAACAAGATGAGGATGAAGATGTCGAGCGCAAGGAGCAGGGTCGCGCTCTACACCATAGTCCCATTCTTCGCAATCTACTATCTCGTGCTCTTCCTGGTCGGGAACGTCCCCGTCGCGTACATGCCCTTCGGAATCCCCTACATCTGTTGGACGCCCCCGGGCGGAAGCGCGTGCCAGGTCCTCGCAAACGGCGCCACAGCGCTGAACTCCTTCGGCTGGTATCTGATCTCGTCCTTCTCATTCAGCGGGATGCTGACAAAGCTGCTGAAGACCCAGACCTAGCGTGGGATTGATGCAGGCCATCATTGTCTCCGGGATGCCAGCCGTCGGCAAGACGACCGTCTCCAGGATTGTGGCCGAAAGCCTCGGGCTCAAGCTGGTCGGCGGAGGCGACGTTCTCAAGGAGATGGCCGTGGAGGAGGGCTACACTCCTGGCGGGGAGGACTGGTGGGACACGAAGGAAGGGATGAAGTTCCTGGAGGAAAGGAAGCACGCGCCCGGCTTCGACAAGGAGGTTGACGCAAGGCTCTTGGAGAAGGCGAAGAAGGGCGACGTGGTGATAACGAGCTACCCCGTCCCCTGGCTCACGAAGCACGGGCTGAAGGTCTGGCTTTCAGGCAGCGTCGAGACAAGGGCGAAGAGGATGGCCAAGAGAGACCACATAGACGAGAAGAAGTGCATGGAGGTGCTGGCTGTAAGGGACGTGGAGAACTACGGAATCTACAAAAGACTCTACCAGATCGAGTTCGGAAAGGACCTCAGCCCCTTCGACCTGGTCGTGGACACAGACTCGATAGAAGAGTCCAGGGTCGCTGAGATAGTCCTCCACTACGTCAGGAACAGAAGCTAGTTGCGCTCAGAGAAGATGGTTGTCCTCGACGAAGAGGAGACTGACCCGGCCCACGGCTCAGCGCCCACAGAGAGACCGGTCGGAGAACTCCTTGAGTACGGGCTGATAGCACTTGACAAACCGAGGGGGCCGACGAGCCACGAGGTCGTGGCCTGGGTACGCAAGATGGTCGGCGTCGAAAGGGCCGGCCACAGTGGAACACTCGACCCGCCGGTCTCAGGCCTGCTTCCCATCGGAATCGGCAGCGCCACGAAAGCACTCAGCCTGCTCCTCCTGTTCCCGAAGGAGTACTGGGCAGTCATGAGGCTGCACTCTTCAGTCTCCAGGGAGAGGCTTGACGGCGTTGTCCGCGAGTTCACTGGCGATATCTTCCAGAGGCCCCCCCAGCGCTCGTCAGTGAAAAGGGAGGTCAGGAGCAGGACCATCCACGAGATGGAGCTCACAGAGTCGCAGGGGAACCTGTTCCTGATGAGGTGCCTCTGCCAGTCTGGCACATACATGCGGAAACTGGTCTACGACATGGGGGAGGTGCTCGGGGTCGGGGCGACGATGGTCGAGCTCAGGAGGACGAAGGTCGGGCCCCTCAGGGAGGAAGAGGGCTTCGTCACCCTCCACCAGCTGACTGATGCGATGTACAAGCTCAAGGCAGGCGACGAGTCTGTGTTGAGGAAGATCGTGAGGCCGGTCGAGGACTGCCTCGGCTCGATCCAGAGGGTCGTGATCCGCGACTCCGCAGTGGACGCAATCTGCCACGGGGCAAGGCTCGCAGTGCCAGGCATTCTCTCAGTGTCGGAGGGTGTCTCAAAGAACGAGACGGTTGCTATTGTCTCCGGGAAGGGTGAGCTTGTGGCCATCGGAAAGGCGCTAGTGTCAGCCCAAGAAACGAAGTCGATGAGTAAAGGGCTCGCCTCCACAGTTGAGAGAGTGATAATGAAGCAGGGCACCTACCCGAAGATGTGGAAGCACAAGACGAGCGCTGAAAAAACGGCGTAGGCAGTCTCGCGAGCGCTGAAAGGGATTAACTCCTCGCGCCCCGCCTCCGTAGGAGCAGAGCAGCGACAGCCACGACGACGAGCCCGACACCGCCCAAGAGGCCCACTTCGCCGTAGTTCAGCCCGAAGGAAGCGACGACCTGCGAGGGCGACCGGAGGACGAGAGTGACGCTGCCTTCAGAGCTGCTGACCGAGCCGGACCAGCCCGTCAGTGACTGCAGAATGGATGGCTGGGCGGTCAGCACCAGCTGGGTCCCAACAGGCGCGTAGACAACCGCTGACGAGCCGGGTTCCACCGTACCTGTCGTGGATCCAAGAAGGTACGATACTGCCCCGCCCTGACCCGCCTCCAGCCTGACGCCAGGGTCGAAAACCGCAGTCTCGTTGGCTGGTCCGCTCAGTACGAGCGAGCTGTTGCCGGCGCCTCCGGTGTACGAGCCAGGGCCGTTCCCCGTCCAGCCTGCGAACCTCCAGAGTGCGGTAACGCTACTGCCTATCGGAACCGTGGCTCCTGAGTCGAACCAACCGCTCTGAGGATACACTGAGGTCCCACTGGGTGCCGAAGACTGGACGCCCAGGTAGTACTGGTGTTGGTAGACCAACTGCACTGTGAGAGGGGCTGACGCAAACCCGCTCAAGGTCGAGTTCGAGACCCACCTCTCGGAATTCGTCGAGCTCGTCGTCAGCGGGCCCGCAGCGATTGTCGTTCCAGAGTCAACCCAGACGGCAGCACCCGGCTGGTCGATACCGACACTCGTTTTGAAGCCGAACGATGTAGCGTTGAGCTCAATGCCGCCCGCGGAACCTCCGCCTACCACCTCGTAATTCACAGTGACTAGGTATTGCTCTACGTAGACGGGCTTGATACTCGACCCAGCCGCCACCGTTCCCGACGCGCCTCCTGTCGCCTCCCACCTGTGCGACGAGGAAGACCCTCCGAGGAGGGTTGGCGCCGACCAGCCCGACCCGCTGTCCAGCCAGTAGGTTGCGTTTTGGGCTCCGAGTGTGACATCAAAGGGAGCGCCGAAGGCAGTGGCGTGCACGGAGGGGGGCTGAGGCTGACCTCCGCCGCTCAGCGAGTACGCGGCGGTAAGAAGGTACTGGTGGTAGAAGGTGACTACGGCTGTCTGGTCGGTCGACGCAGTCCCGTTCGCCCCCGTGGTCGTGGCCCACCTCTCCCCAGTCGACCCGCCGATGACAGATGTAACTGTCCAGCCGGTGCCTCGGTCGACCGTGAATCTGGTTGGCGAGGTCCCCAGAGGAGCGGACAACTTTATGCCGTTTCCGAAGTACGTCAGCACTGGTGGTCCCGCTGGACTGCTGCCGTCAGTGACGCTGTAGCTGAAAGTCAGGAAGACGGGTAGAGGGGGTCCAGTAGCGTAGCTCGCGGAGAAGTCGACGCTTCCAAGGCTGACGTGGAACTTGTTCTGAGTCAGGCTCGTCTGGATGCCGAACGCGCCCTCCGCAGTGTCGCTTCCGAACTCGTAGACCGCCTTGGGAACGGCGACGTCGCCGTTCGTAAGAGTGTATGACATGGAAAGGGTGGAGTCCATGCTCGTGAATGTGGTGATGGCTCCGCAGCATTCCCCGCCGAAGACGAGCTCCGCGTCGAAGAACGTCCCGCTTGGCTGAAGCTCGTAGCCGCTAACCACTATGGCAGCATCCGTGATAGCGCCATGCTCTGCTATTGTGACGTTGTCGAAGTAAATGGTGGGACCCGAGAGGGGCAATCCGCTCGGCGCCTCCTGGTACCCGAACCTGACCAGCACGCCGGTCCCAGAATGGGATACGGAGATTGGGAACTTCGCGGTCAGGGGGGCGACGTAGGGGAAGATGTCGGTCCCTACCACGTAGTAGTTGCGGTTCGCATACGGGTAGACCGAGCCCGAACCGGAGACGAGGGTCGGGTCGAGCGTACCATCCGGAACAGTGGAGTTCCAAATGTTGTCCGCGAAGTATACCGTCTGGTTGTTTGTGAAAAGGGTGAGGACATTCTGCAGCCAGTAGACGCGCTGGCCCGAAGTCGTGTTGACGCGCAGCATCACGTTCAGCTGTAGGCTCGCCCCGTACGGGCTGGCACCTGCCGGCGAGGAGGCGTTGTATGCCGTCACACTGTTGAGAACCGCGGTCGCTGTCACGGAAGAGATCGCCTGTTTGTACGGAATCAGGCTTCCGGAGAAGTTCTCGACGCCGTAATCCGCGATGCCTGTGGGAACTGGAAGGGAGGAGTGCAGGTAGTATATGTCCACCGGGACAGTTGAGTATGAAACGCCCAGGCTGACCGTGGCCCCAGAAATGTCGTTGTTGATCAACAGGTAGTACTGGCCCTTCGAGGGAAGGCCGACCACGTCGCTGAGGATGCTCGCGGTTCTGTGGTACAGGGCAGAGGTGCTAGCATACGTAGTGAAGGCTGAGAATTGGAGCGAGGTCATCACGTAAATGTCCAGAGTGGCCGTCGCCGAGACGCTGAACTTCAGCTGCGTGCCGCCCCCATGCGTGATGACCCGGAAGTCATAGTAGTAGTTCGGCGGAAGCGTGTACTGCGTCTGGGGAGGGGGAGACGCCCTTGGCATCTCCGTGCCGAAGTGGAGAGGCCTGCCGACGTGGCTCACGTCAGCTGCTAGGGCAGGAGCGGGGAGAAGGGGCAGCAGCAGAAGAACAACGATTGTTACGGCGTAGATTTCACGTCGCATTACGTGCGGCCCAAACCAAGAATCCCGCGATATAAGCGAGCGGTAGCCTAGCGAGGACCCCAATCAATGGGCATCGCCGTTGGGACGGTGCTGTCTCGTCCCCCTACGGGCCGGACGCCGAACAGTCCTCGCCTTCCTCATCATGAAATAACTCTCGAACTCGACCAGTTTTTCGCCTCTCTGGTTGTAGCCCCAACTCCGTAGGGTGACTATTCCGCTTCCACGCATGTTCTTCGACTCCCTAACACCCGTCACTTCGCACTCGGCGTAGATCGTGTTCCCTGCAAAGACTGGGCGCAGGAACTTCACGTTGTTGATACCCAGCATGAACCCGTGGGCGCTCGTCTGTTCCGCCAGTATTCCGGCCACGGTTGCCAGGGTAAGGAACCCGTTGACCGCTACCCTTGCCAGCGAACAGGAGGTGGGCTCCGACGGCAATGCTCGCGGCCGCGGCGAGGAGGAAGCCCGGGAGGTACCCTCCGGTCGACGAGACGGCTGTCCCTTCGAATACAGGGCCGATGAATGCGCCCAACCCGAAGCTGGTAAGCAACATCCCGAAGACGGTGCCGTAGTGTTCCACCCCGTAGTACTTTCTCACCATGAGCGCAAACTCGGGGATGTAGGTTCCGTACCCGATCCCGAAGAGGACGGAGAGGACGCCTATCGTCACTGCGTCGTTTGCAATGAACAGTCCAGCGGCGCATGCCCCTTGCAGGACAAAGCCCAGGGCGGCCATCGTCTCCTCGCTGACCCTCTTCACTCCCGTGGTCAGCCTCCCCGCCATGCTTCCTACCCCAATCAGGGAGAGGGCCAATGTGCCGACCACAGTTCCGAGGCCCCTGCTTTCGAAGAGAGGGACCAAGAAGATCGTGACGAGCGTCCTGGAAAATGCGTTTCCAGCTGCGTAGTATGCGTAAAGGAGTCCAAACTTCTTGGTCTTCAGGTTCTTGAACGCCTCTCTCAGGTCGAATCTTGAGGTCACCTTGCTGCTCCTCGAGGTCTGGTACGCGAGGCCTGTGAACAGAAGGACGACCAACCCCACAGTGAGGAACGCGACCGGGAGACCCCCTTCGAAGATCAGATATGTTTCGAGGGGCGGGAAGAAGAGGAGGCCGATTGCTGTGCCCGCGCTGACAAGCCCTGTGACTTGCTTCACTGCTGCCGAGTCGAAGCTATCGAAGACGACATAGGAGGTCGGCATCCACATGGAGCCCGAACCAATGCCGCCAATCACGCCGTAGGTGAGGACGAGGAGTGGGTATGAGTTCGCCACAGACGAAAGTAAGAGGCCAGCGCTCATCAGTCCACCTCCCAGCAGGATGGTCTTTCCAGGGCCTCGGGTGTTCATGTAGAGACCCAGAACAAGAGACGAAATGGAGAATAGCACCGCGAAGACGCCGAAGACCAGCGACGTGGCGGACGCAGGGAGTTTGTACTCGTTCGAGACCTTTGTGAAGAAGACCCCGTAGGAGAGGAAGACGCCGAGGCAAGAATTGTAAAGGAAGAGAGTGAAGGCTCGGTACCTCAAGTTCATGCGCGGTGGTTCCTCCTACGCTGGCTCGGGGCGCGCCTTTGAGTTCAAGTGCCCTACCTACAACCCCAAGTATGCTTCCCTCAGAGATTCATTCGCCCGGAACTGGTCCGGGGTGCCCTCGAAGGCAATCCTCCCGTTGTCAAGCAGATAGCCTCTGTCCGCAATCGCCAGGGAGGCCTCCATGTTCTGCTCCACCAGCAGGATTGTCAGCCCGCTCTCCTTCAGTCCTTCCAGTACCTCGAAGACCTTCGAAACAACGATTGGTGCCAGTCCTAGGGAAGGTTCGTCGAGCATCAGCATCTCTGGGTCAGACATCAATCCCCTCCCAATCGCCAACATCTGCTGCTCTCCCCCGCTCAAAGAGCCCGCCCTCTGCTTCCTTCTCTCCTTCAGTATCGGGAAGAGCTCGTAGGCTGACGAGAAGTTCTCCTTTAACCGCTTCCGGGCGCGCTTGTTGAAGGCTCCCAACTGGAGGTTCTCCTCGACTGTCATCGTGGTGAAGAGTCCCCTCCCTTCCGGGACCAGCGAGAGACCTAGCGCCGTGACCTTGTTTGCTGCAAGCCGCGTGATGTCCTTGGAGCAGAAGGTCACCTTCCCGCTCTTGGGCTTGAGCATGCCTTGGACGCTTCGGAGGGAGGTCGTCTTGCCGGCCCCGTTCGACCCCACCAGGACGACCAGCTCCCCGCGTTTTACCGAGAAGGAGACGTCCCAGAGCGCCTGAGCGGCCCCGTAGCTGACGGTGAGGCCAGAAACCTCAAGTAACGACTCTGTCACGCTGGCTTACCTCCAAAGTACGCGCTAAGCACACGCTCGTTCTTCACGACCTCGGGGGGGCTGCCAGATGCAATCACTTCGCCGGCCTGAAGGACAAGCACTCTCTCAACGGACCTCATCAATATCCTCATGACGTGCTCGGTCCAGACGATTGTCACACCGTAGTCTTTCGAGAGCGTCTTGATCATCCCGGAGGCCCAGCTTGCCTCGGTTAAGGTGAGCCCGGCCACGAACTCGTCGAGCAACAGGAGGCGGGGTGAGCAGGCAAGCGCGCGGGCCACCTCCAACCTCTTCTTCTCGGGTGCGGTGAGCGACCCGGCCGGTTGCTTCAGCCTGCCGCTCAGCCCAGCCATTTCGCAGAGCTTCTCCGCATCCTTCGGAAGCCTGCCATCAGAACGGGGATTGCTGAAGAGCAAGGCTGCTCGCACGTTCTCGAGCACGGTCATCTCAGCGAAGGGCTGCGGAATCTGGAAGGTTCTAGCTATGCCGAGCCTCGAGACTCTGTAAGGGGGAAGCCCAGTGATGTCCTTCGACGCGAAGATGACCCTTCCAGAGTTCGGTTTCAGGCTCCCAGAGATTATGTTGAAGATAGTCGTCTTGCCCGCCCCATTGGGACCTATCAGCCCCACCACCTCGCCCTCTGCGACCTCGAACGATACGCCCTTCAGGACCTCCAGCCCCGAGAACCTTTTCGTCAACTGCGTCAGCCTCAACAACTCACCCATTCCCGCTTCTTCTCCTTCCTCTGACCTTGGCCAGGACCCTTCTCGAACCGCCAAGGATTCCGTCCGGGATGACCAAGACCACTCCAATTATGATAACTCCGAGAATTATGAGGTGGATGAACGGGTAGCTGAGGCCGAGCAAGTCCGTCAGCTCGTAGAGCAGAGCTCCGCCGACGACCGGGCCGATTGCTGTCCCAAGCCCCCCAAGCATGGCCATCGAGATCGAGTTGACTGTGATTGTGATATCGAAGGCCGATGGAGGGTCGATGTAGGTAATCTGCCAGATTGCGAGGGCGCCAGCAAGTCCTGCGAAGAAGCCGCTGAAGACCAGCGTGAGCGACTTGTAGTAGGCCGCGTTTACCCCGATAGAACTGGCTGTGCCTTCCTGCTGCCGGATAGCCTGGAGGGCGATGCCGAACCTCGACTTGGAGATGGCGTACATTGCCGCGACGCAAGCGACGGCGACCACCACCATGACGTAGTACTCGACAACTGGCTGATAGTACGAGATCGGGAGAGTGAATCCTGGTGCCGACCCCACCGCGTCCCAGCTGTCGAACGTCACAAGGAACGCTTCGTTGATGCTCAGCGTCGCGATGGCGAAGTAGGCTCCCCTGAGCCTCGCGGTCGGTAGGCTGATTCCAAGGGCCAGAACGCTGGAGGCCAGCCCTCCGGCGATGACCGCTAGGTATGGTGAGGCGTGGGCGTTCGCCATCAGGAGGGCGCTGACGTACCCTCCGACGCCGTAGAAGACGACGTGGCCGAAGTTGACGTACCCTGTCAGTCCGGTGAACATGTTGAAGCTCTCGGACAGAACGATCCAGTTGAGGATGAAGAAGAGCACCGAGATTCTCGCGAAGAAGGTTGGCGCCAGGAGGAGCAATGCCAGCAAGACCACCGCAACGGCCAGCTCGGCCGACCTTCTGCGGGTCAGCGTGAATCCAGACAACTTCACGGTCGTCAACTGCCCTTCGCACCCATTATGCCGGACGGTCTTACTATCAGGACGATTACGAGTATGATGAATCCGATTGCAGGTGTCGCCGCGGCTGGAAGGTACAGCGATGCGACGTTGTCCACTACTCCAATCACGACTCCACCAATAAGGGCCCCGAATGGACTCCCCAGTCCTCCAAGAACCACGATCACGAACGAGAGGAGCGTGAATTCGCCGCCCCCTGTCGGAGTCACTGCCTGAAGCAGCATCACCACAGAGCCCACCGACGAGGCGATTGCGACACCAATCCCGAAGGATAGCATGCTGACCGTCTCCGGGTTGATTCCCATCAGCAGGGCCGAGCGGCTATCTTCGGTCACTGCCCTGATCGCCTTGCCCCAGTACGTCCTCGTCAGGAAGACTCGAAGGAGGACTGCAACGACCACTGCGTACGCCGCGGCTATCGCTGCATTTCCGGGCAGGATGACCCCGAGCCCGTTGATGCTCGGGAAGGTCACCGAGATGGCGCGTTGGTTCGGCGAGTAGATGTAGAGAAGAAGGCTGCTGATTAGCGTGGATAGGCCAAAGGTGAGGAAGAGGGACATCAGCTCGGGAGCGTGGGCGACCCTCCTGACCAGCCCCAGGTACACAATAATCCCCAGCCCGAAGCCGAAGGGGATTGTGAACAGTATCGAAAGGATCGGGTGGACCCCAGCCAGGACGAAGAGCCAGTAGCTGGAATAGGCGCCAACGATGACAAAGTCGCCGTGGGCGATGTTGACGACCTTCATCACACCCCAAATCAGCGTGAGCCCAAGTGCCAAGACTCCGAATAGGAGTCCGTACGCGAGGCCGAGCACTACCAGTTCGGCGAGTATCAAGTCCTCGGAATCAGCTACTCTGGATTGCGATTAAAGGCTTCGTCCGCCGTTGTCACGGCATCGGGTAGACGAAGGGAGCAGTGGCGACAGGCCTGGGCCAGATGGTCTGCTTGACCCCGTTCTGCCACTGCATTACAACCATCGTGTGTCCGGCTTGGATCCCTGTCGGTCCGATCTGGAAGTTCCCGTAGAACGTCCAGATGTTCTCACTGCTCAGTTGGTTCCTGACTACGGTGGAGTTCAGGGAGCCGCTATCGCTGATCGCCTTCTCCAGGACCAGGCCCGTATTGTAGGCCTCTGCAGCCTCGTAGTTGGGAGGCATGTTGAAAGTCGACTTGAACTGGCTCAGGAACTGTGCGCTCGAGATGTTCCCGTAGTAAGGTGTGAAGTGGCTGAAGTCCAAGTTGGACTCCCACTGCGAGGGCGCGACCACGTTGTTCGCCAAAGACCCCAGGTCCGAAAGGAAGTGCGGGTCGTCAGGCGCCACCAGGAGGGAGACCATGCTGAAGTGCAGCCCGAGAGACTGGATGTTCTTCATTATCGTCTCGCCGTCTGCGAAGTGCGCCCCGCCTATCACTACGTCAGGGTTGGCCGCCGCCACCTGACTCAGCTGGGCGGTGTAACTCGTGGCGGACTCGTCATACAACTGGTTGTAGACCACGCTGAACTTGCCGCTGGTCGCGTTGATGAACGCTGCCGCCCCCTGCCTCACCGAGATCGAGAACGCATCGTTGCCGAAGAAGAAGGCTACCTTCAGGGGTGTGGAGCTGTTCTGGTTCTCCAGCATCTGGAGCACAGGGACCGCGTACTTGCTTCCAGGACTGAGCACCTCGACGACATACTTGTATCCCTTCGACCAGATCGAGTCCGAGGCACCGCCGTGGCTCATCAACAACAGGTGATTAGTCTCCGCAATCGGGGCGGCCGCCAGTGTCAAGCCACTCGAGTACGGGGCAATGAGGAAGTTGACCCCTTGAGTGACAAGCTGCTGGTAATCTGTCGCCACGACCGAGGCGGTCGAGGTGTCATCGTAGTAAGTCAACTGCACCGGCAATTTGTGGTTAAGGCTGCTAACGTAGATTCCGCCCGAGGCGTTGACGTTCATCGCCCACATCTTGAGCCCGTCCAAGCTCATCACCCCGTCGGAAGCGAGCGACCCCGAGAGAGGCATCGTCATCCCGATCTTGATTACGGAGGGACCGCTTGGAGTCGGGGCCTGGGTCGTGCTGTAGTAATAGTAGCCACCGCCGACCGCTATGACTACCAGAAGAACAACAATTCCAATCGCCAAACTACGGCCAATTGCAGCTCTGGCTCGCGAGTGCGCGAAAGCCATACTCATTAGGTAACGAGACCTTGCCTTATACGCCTATTGCCTTGTCATCGCTTCGCCCCTCGCGTTTCCTTTGGGTCGAGGGCCCGGAGGCTTCTGGACCCTCTTCTCACGCTGAAACGCAGGAAAGGAGGAAGCGCTATGCTGACCGGTTTGCCCTCGTGGGCCACGCTCATCACCACACCCCTCCTTCGGAGCTCTGCGCTGCTGTAGATGTCCATTAGCGAGCTCACACGCGCACACGGCACGTCCTCGCCTAGAATGGACAAGAGCTTCTCTGCGGTGAACCCGCCGACCGAATGCTGGACGATCGAATTGACATCCTCCCTCGCCAGAATCCTCTCGTTCGTCGAGGAGTAGTGCGGAGGACTCTCGATTCCAAGCTTCGTCACGAGTTTGGCCCACTGCGAGTCCGCTAGCACTCCGATGAAGACGAACCCATCCTTAACAGAGAATATTCCATACGGGGAGAACGCAGGGTGCGAAGAACCCAAGTGGGACGGCTCTCGGCCGTGTATGTCTATGTAGGGGAGCCAATAGCCATTCCAGTATACAACGACGTCGTAAAGTGGCACCTCGACATACGCCGCGCGTCTTGGCCTCTTGAGCAGTGATGCCAGCGTCCCCACGGCCCCAAACGCCGCTGCCGTAAGGTCGACGCAGGGGTTCCCCACCCTGGACGGTCTGCCTCCCTCCGTGCTGGCGACATGCATCAGCCCTCCCTCCGCCTGAGCTATCGTGTCGAAAGCGAGGCGTTGAGAGGAGGCGCTGTCGCTTGCGAATCCCTTGATGGAGCAGTACACGATCCTACCGTTGATGCGCTTCACTTTCCGAAAGTCCAGACCCAGATTCCTTATGGCCCGAGGCGAGAGGCTCTCGACGAACACGTCGGAACGCTTGAGGAGCCTTCGCATCTCTGCCATGCCAGATTCGGACTTCAGGTCGAGGACGACACTCTTCTTGTTCCAGTTGTAGTTGGCCCAGCTCCAAGGGGTCAGCTTCCTCGTGGGGTCGCCACCCGGAGGCTCCACCTTCACCACCTCGGCCCCGAGCATCCCGAGCATACTCCCCAGGGCGGGCGCGGCGACGTAGGTGCCCAGTTCGACCACTCTGATGCCGTCGAGCGCGCCCTTCATTCGCACGCGTGGCACAGCGGTCGGCTAAAACCTTGCTTTCTGGATTGAGAAATGCAGTACATGGTTAAAAGTCCCCAATCTTCGCTGGACTGCGAACGCGCATGGCGATAACACTCCGGGTCAAGGACGTAATGGACAAAAAGGTCGTCCGGATCGACGCGCAAGAGACAGTCTCGAACGTGATTAAGAAGATGGTCGAAGCAAACGTATGGTCGCTCGTGGTCGAGAAGCGTGGACTACCGGAGGGGGTCGTGACCGAAAGGGACGTCATAAGAAGATGCCTCGGCAAGGGCCTGCTCCCAGACAGGATGCCTGTAGAGAAGATCATGTCCTCGCCGCTGATTATCATAAGCCCAGATGCCACTATCAGAGATGCGATGGGCCTGATGGTCGAGAAAGACATCAGGAGGCTCTTCGTCGTCGACAACGGAAAGATAATCGGCCGGGTGACCCAGACTGGCCTTTTCGAGAGCACTCTGAACGTGATGACGAGCCTCTCGTCGATTTCTGGCCAGCTCTAGCGAAGCATCCAAGCCGAACCATCCCTATGCTTTTAACGACTGAACTCTGGAGACCAAGCCTGCCGGGGTCGCCTAGCTCGGTATGTGTCCCCATTTTGGGGCCACCTAACGGTCGAAGCCGCGGTAATAGAATCCTCGACCATGCGGTCTCCGGGCGGAACGTTCTGCTCTACCATTCTGACATCCTTACCTGAGGACGTATCGCGAGTATAAACCTACCACCAAGGCGGCGCGATTGGGGAGACGACGCTCATGAAGGAGCTACTCGGGCTGGGGACGAGCCGCGGGAGTCGGAGTTTCGAGCTTTGCGAAGTAGGCGTCCATCTCCTCGATGAGGTGGATGACGCGGCGGAGGTTCTCCAGGTCACGGTCGGTCATGCGGTGATTGAGCGGGTGGACACCTAACGGCGTGAAGATTGCGAAAGACACCAGTTGATTGAAATCAAATACCACGGGTAGGGGCCGGAAGGGACTCAGTTGTGCACTTGGTTTTCCGACTCGACGCTTGGCATGACCTAGCATAGGAACTGGCGTGGATTCGAACCCATCTAAGGTCAGCCAGTGTGATTGGAGATTACTTAACAGATCGAATTTGTGTTACTACACACACAGGCATAGATTTCTGGCGGTCAAAACGGACCCAAGCGGATAGCCAATGAAACCTTCGCTTAGAAGACTAAACTCCTTCCTCACACACCTTTTGGATGATTTAGCTACTCTGGTCTTTCTGCTGAGGTCATTGGCCTGATAGAAGGCAAACTCTGACATACGAATGATGCCCGAGTCCGAGGTCACGTCGCGAATGGTTAATGCCTCCTGCGTTCCGACCGAAGAAGATGAGGAAATGAGTGACGAGAGGTCAGCTGTACCATGGGCCTTGCGAGCCGAACGTGTTTTCGATCAGCTGAAGACGGATCCTCGAACGGGCCTCACGTTAGAAGAATCAACTAGACGTCTCAAGACTTCTGGACTTAACATGTCGAAGCAGAAAGAGGAATCTCTCCTAGAGAGAATCCTAGAACCATTCCGAGAACCGATGATGATCCTGCTCCTTGTCACCGCTACCCTATTCGCGACGTTGGGGGAGTTAGTCGATGCGGTTGCACTCGTCATAATAATCTCGATCATGGTTGCCGTTGAAATCTACCAAGAGCGGAGAACCGAGAGCTCAATTAGGTCTCTAAGGCTGCTAGCCCTTCCGAGTACCATCGTCATACGCTCAGGACAGTATCTTGATGTGTTATCCAGCGGAGTTGTGCCAGGAGATGTAGTAATCCTCTCCGCTGGACACAGAATCCCAGCTGACGCGCGCCTAATCGAATCCTTCGACCTAAGCTTGGACGAATCGTCTTTGACCGGCGAATCGATGCCGTCCTACAAGGATGCCGCTGTCCTGCTTCCAGAACATTGCGCCCTTGGAGACAGAAGGAACATGGTATTCTCAGGCACGCTTGTCACCACTGGCAGAGGAAAAGCAGTTGTAGTGGGTACTGGTTCTGGAACCGAACTCGGAAGGATAGCCAGTTTAACCGAGTCGATCCATGAGAAACCGACGCCACTACAGGTGAGAATTTCAGAACTCACGAGGCTAATAGCGGTTACCGTCATCGTCCTGACTGCTGCCACTGCAGCGGTGGGGCTTTTGAGAGGTCAATCGCTCGTTGACAGCGCCCTCATCGGATTGAGCTTGTTGGTTGTCACCATACCAGAGGATCTTCCAATCCTAACGTTCGTCATCCTGGTCACGTCAGTAATTCAAATGGCCAAGAAGAAAGCACTCATCAGGAAATTGTACTCTGCCGAGACGCTGGGATCGACCACCACAATTTGCAGCGATAAAACAGGCACCATCACCGAGAACAAAATGAAGGTCTCCGTGATTTACGCCAACGGAACATCATTCGACTCTTCAGATGTCCACACGGGCGTGCCGCAGGAAACCCTTTCCCTGTTAGCCAGGGTGGCCACATTCTGTAATGATGCGGTGCCCCAAGACGATGCGAAATTGTCGGTGGTGGGCAATCCCGTTGACGTCGCGTTGATTTCTCTCGTGGAAGAAATCGGTTTTCAGCCTAGGTCGATAAGGGAAACAGGACAGCTACTGCACGAAGAACCATTCGATAACAAACGCAAGATGATGCTTAGTGTTCATCGAATGAAGGATCAGTCCGTGTTCGTTTCAACAAAAGGAGCGCCCGAGGTAATAATCGGTCGATGCTCTTCCCTTCCTGGTCCAACAAGGGAGCTGCCTATGACTGAAGAGGATCGTCGAGAATTGCTACGCGTCGTGCAGAAGATGACCAGTAGCGGACTGCGTGTCTTGGCCTTCGCGTACAAGGCTTTGCCGCCCCAAGCATTGACTTCGCAAGACGAATATTCTTCAGGCTGGGGTTTCATAGGTCTGGTAGGACTAGAGGACCCACCCAGGCCAGAAGCGAAGGCGGCAATCGCGGAGTGCAAGAAAGCGGGCATAAGGACGATAATGGTTACAGGTGATCACGCGAACACTGCACTCTCCATCGCCAAGGCCGTTGAGCTCACTGGAGACGACCAGGTTATTACGGGCGAAGAGCTCGATGGGATGAGCGATGACCAGCTTTCGAGCAAATTGGCGGATGTTAGTGTCTTCGCCAGGGTGACCCCAGAACACAAACTGCGTATTGTTAGGGCATTGAAAGCCCGGGGCGAGGTAGTCGCCGTCACAGGAGATGGGGTGAACGACGCCCCGGCTCTCAGGGAGGCAGACATCGGCGCAGCGATGGGGTCGGGGACAGACGTGGCCAAAGAAGCAGCCTCGATGACGCTTGCCGACGACAACTTCACGACGATTGTGACTGCGGTTCGAGAAGGAAGGCGGCTATTTGACAACCTGCGGAAAGCAATTCGATACTATCTGCCGAGCAAAATCGGCATTCTGATGACAGTCTTCTTCTCCTTACTTCTAGGAGTGGGCACGCCTCTGACCCCACTTCAGATAATTCTGATGGAAGTTGTGAATGACATACAAGCATCTACAACCTTCGCTACGGAACCTTCAGAAGCCGACATCATGCGTCGGCCACCGCGAAGCAGCAGAGAACGCATCATAACGGCATCAATGAGTTTGCAAATCTTTTCTCGAGCCATCGCGATTTTCCTGGGTGCCTTGGCTGTCTTCCTGCTCTACGTGAACGGAGGCGGTGTCCTTGATAAAGCTCGGACGATGGTATTTGTGAACATTATGATTTCACTCACTCTTCTCGCACTCTTCTCACGTTCAGAGAAGTCCCCTCTTCATCGTCTAGGAGTTAGATCAAACAGCTACATGCTCTACATCTTGCTCCTCTCCGTCCTAGCCATTTACTTGGTCACGGTTCTGGAGCCTCTGCAGCTGGTTTTCAATACTACCACACTCAATCTTCGGGACTGGCTGGTTGCGGTTTCGCTCTCGGTCCTTGCTACTGGATGGATAGAAACAGGCAAGATAATCTCGTCATTACGAGGCAGATCCTCAGAAGGTTCGGGTTCCAGAACTTTGGAATGAATCGCCTTCTACTTTTTATATATGTTTGACCACCAACACTCGAGCAAAGTTGGGTCTAGATGAGCTGCTGGGAATAGCTGCGTTGGGCGTAGTAGGCGTCTACGTCCTGACGCGTGGCACGAAGGATGCTCCAAATCTTGCAAGGACGCTAGGGAAGATGTCTGCAGATCTCCAACAGGCCTACAGGGAAGGCGTGTCCTTCATCTCAGCCGGGCCAGAAGACGGATGCTGAGTTGCTTACTGGAATTGCCGATAAGCTAGGAATAGACACCAAAGGGAAGACGAAGGATCAAATTGCTGACGAGATTGTGAAGAAGCCCAGATAAAGAAGAACGCTTTTTTGATGCGAACTGCCATAAGAAAACTTCACTTTGGGACCCATCGGGATATCAGGATGGGCTGGAAGGGATTCGAACCTACGGAAAAGGGCGAGAATCGAAAGGTTTGCCCCGGCCGGGAACCTGCATCCGCAGTACGGTTCTCTCCCTCCAGTTTCCTACGGGAGGAAGGCATGAACAGACATTCCCAGCCAAGCGATATAAACGCCACTATTTCGAAGCGTGGGTTAGTGCTGAATCGCGGCCTCTTCACGTGTTATGGGTTCAGGTCCGGAGGGATTTGCTTAAATCATTAAGCGAATCCGAAACCGGTGACTCGATATTCCCTCCGATTAGAAAACGCATGGCTAAATCTCGATGCTCTTTGGGTGATTTCACACGAGAGCATAAATGTGCGCCCCCCCCCCCGAACGCGGTGAAGCCCAGCAAATTACGAGACAACGACGATTCAGGCTCGGCTAACTGCGAATTCGAAGCGCTTTCAAAGTGTTCCGGAGTAGTCGTGAACGGAACCTGTGAAGGTCACACCCGTCAGATTTTCCAGATCGCCATGAGGTGAGAAGATGGAAAAGGATGACTTGGGCGACATATGGCTTGCCGTGGTCGCTGGTTCGCTTATTGGTTTTATGGTGGGTTTTCTGTTGGGAGTCTTGTTCGTTCCTCGATGCTGCACACATGACGCGTACCATTGAGGTTTCGATCGATAGATGATTGCGAGGTCTGCAGGAATCGCCGCGCCGTCAGGTCGTGATGTATACGAAATATACGTCGTTGCGAAATCAAGGCCGGGGGTACTTGGCGAAATCTCCGGCCTTCTCGGGCAGAGGTCCGTCGATATCCTGCAAGCTCATGTCCAAGTTTCGAAGGATGGGGGTCTAGGGTACATCATCTTGTATGTGGAGATGGCGGACTCGAAGACAACGGTGAACGAGTTGCTCGACGAACTGAGAAAGAAGGGGTTTGTAACGGAGGTCAAAGCCGAATCAAGAAACTCCATCTTCTTCGAAACGATGATGTTTCCGCTGACCAGCGGCGGGCACTACAGGATATTCGCCGTGGGCGCCAACGAATGGTTGAAGCTGATCGACTCCTTGAAGGCGTCGCTCGGAACGGCCGCAGGCTCCATACTTTTCCAGGAGGGGTCGGCTGCGGGCGGATCTGTGGTCGAGAACATAGGAAAGAGATTCCAAGGAATGGATAAGAGTACTTTTGTCGAAAACTTCAGGGCGTTCTTCAGCGCTTCGGGCCTTGGCTTGCTCGGGGAAATAGGAGAAGGCGGCGCCATCGAGATTACCATCGACAAGCCGGCCGTAACTAGAAAAGACGGAGCCGTCCTCGACGACTTCCTGATAGGGGTCGTCGCGGGGGCGCTTGGGAAGATCAACTCTCGCAAGTACGCTGTCCGAGATCCCAGATGGTCCGACGAGAACAGGTTGCTCTTCCTGTTGGTGGCGGAAGATTGAGAGCGAGTACAGGCTTCGAGGCGGCACGTCCGGTCTCCATTGAGATGTTTCAGGCAGGTCCCCGGCTCGGCATTGGCAGAATCCTGGTGCATTCCACATGAACGCGAAAGGAAGAACCCCACCAGCAACACGAGAAGCTGCTGAAACAAGCCAAGAGGAGCTTGACCTCTACAACATCCCTGCCGTGCAGGACATCCTCAGCCTTCTGATAGAAGGCGAGGTCAGCGAGCTCAAGCCCGTCTTCGACGCAACACACGTTTGCAGTTACCCAGAGGTCGAGAAGGTCACGGACCTCCAGCCCGCCGAGATACCTCTTCTGCTCGAGAAGCTGGCCTCCATGGGAATCCTCAGCACGCATGAAGGCACCTATGTGCCCGCATGTGAGAAATGCGGCTCCCCAAACCTCGCATTGAATTTCCTGTGCCCATCGTGCAGGTCCAACAATGTTGAAAAACGCATGGTTATCGAGCACACCGTCTGCGGCTACGTTGACGTCGAGACCAGTTTCAGGTGGGAGGGGGCTGCGATTGTATGTCCGAGATGCGGCAGGACGTCAAGAACCGACAGACCTGACATCAGGATGAAGGGCAGCTGGTTCTACTGCAACAGCTGCGAGAAGAGGGCCCGCGATCCGGTGATAGCACTGAAGTGCAGGGATTGCAATAGGACGTTCGATGGAGCTGATGTCTCGCTCGTCAGGGTGTTCTCATACACGCTCGGCGAGCAGGCAAGAGAAAGCTCGCTTGTGCTCGTGAAGCCCATCATTAACCAACTGAGGACCCTTGGGTGGGAGGCAGAACGCTCTGGAGTCTTGCAGGGGCGAAGCGGCGTGCAGCACAAGTACACGATGATTTTCAAGAAAGGCAACAAGACAATAGCGATGGATACCGCTTTTTCAAACGTCATAGTCAGCGAGGCGCCCGTCGTCAAGATTTTCGCGAAGGCTTACGACTCGAAGCCCGA
This sequence comes from Nitrososphaerales archaeon, assembly GCA_032906765.1. Classification (NCBI taxonomy): domain Archaea; kingdom Thermoproteati; phylum Nitrososphaerota; class Nitrososphaeria; order Nitrososphaerales; species Nitrososphaerales archaeon. Next base: position 48,947 of record JAJTZB010000003.1, on the reverse strand, counting down.
TGCGGCGATCCTGACCGCGATGCCTGGCTTGACTAGCCAGGCCAAGGGGATGGCCAAACAGTTCAACGTCCACGTGATAGAGGCGTCGGCGAACGACGAGGTGACCGAGAAGTTGGATGTGCTGTTCCGCAGACTGGAAAAGTCATTTGAGGAGATTACAGCGCAGTCTACGGCACAATGAGCGACCCAGCAGCCGCGATCCTGGTCTATGTCGCCCTCGCAACAGGCCTCTTCTCGTTCAACGATGCCGGCTTGCTGTACGTCGCAATGAGGGTCCTCCGCAAAGACTCGCAGATTGCGGAGGTTTCCGACGTCAAAGCACAGGCAGTACCCGACTCGAAATTGCCTGTCATATCGATACTCCTTCCCCTATACAGGGAGAAGAAGACACTGCCCTTCCTGATAGGGAGCATTCTGGGCAGCAAGTACCCGAAGGAAAAGCTGGACGTCCGGTTCTTGGTCGAGCATGACGACAGGGAGACCATCAACGTAATACTTGACCTCCCAGCCGCGAGAGTCGGCGGTATCGATTACGACAAGTACGGGATACCGAGAAGGATAAAGGTCCAGAATGGCCCGACCGTTGAGATAGATTACGTCTACAGGGGCGTGAGGACGAAGCCAAACGCCCTGAACATGGGGCTCGCGAACGCGAAGGGCGAGATAATAACAATCTACGATGCCGAGGACAGACCTGACCCAAACCAACTGAGAAAGGTTGCTGCGTACATGATTGAACATCCAGATGTCGCGTGCGTTCAGGCGCGCCTCTCATACTACAACCCGGACCAGTCTCTGTTGACGAAGTTCTTCTCCGTCGAGTACACGCAGCACTTCCTTGCAATGCTCCCCGAATTCAAGGCGATGAAAGTAATGATACCGCTGGGAGGCACGAGCAACTTCTTCAGGACAGAGGTTCTGAGGGAACTTCAGGGGTGGGACGCTTACAACGTCACCGAGGACGCCGATCTGGGAATACGCCTCGCCAAAAAAGGCTACCTGACCGTCCCAATCAACACGGTCACCTGGGAAGAGGCGCCGCCGAAGCTCTACTACTGGATACGGCAGAGGGTCAGGTGGAACAAGGGCTTCCTCTACACGCTCGTGAAGCACTTCAGGCACCCCGTAAGCTTGGTGAGGAGCGTCGGGCTGAAATCCACGTTCTATGGCTTCTTGCTCCTGTTCTACCCCGTCATCTCGGCGGTCTCCGTGGTGGGCTGGGTGTTCTTCGTTGTTTACTGGGCCAACTGGTTTGGCCTTCCGCTGCAACCTGTGGCGGGCTGGGTTCAGGCGGCGTTCGAGTACAACCCCTACGCTCTCTACATACTGACAGGCGGCTTCATATTCGGAATCCTGTATTCCTCGACCATCTCGGTAGAGGCTCTCTTCAGAGAAGGAAGCGAGAATTCGCTGAGGAAGGTGAAGTATGCGATCTTCACGCCTCTCTACCAGATGCTGCACGCTCTGGCTTCGATAATCGCGATCGCCGAACTCATCGTGAAACCGAATGTCTGGCACAAGACTCCGCATGGCTTCTCCGTCGAAGAGGAGGAAGAGGGTGGAGCCAAGTCCGGTTAGCAAGTTCAGGCATCTCTCGACCAGGCTTGCGAGGAAACCCGACTTCGTCATCTTCCTCGCCAGCTTCGCCATCGCTCTAGTGTCCGCGCTCTACTTGTTGTCGAGAAATCCATACTCCCTTCTGTATTACGGTGATTCGATATCGCACCTGGTCATATCGCGCAAGGTGATCGACTCGATCACCCCTGGCTATGCCCAGCTCGGGACTGTGTGGCTTCCATTGAATCACATCATGATGCTGCCATTCATCTGGAACAACTACCTCTTCCACACTGGTCTGGCCGGGACGATAGTGAGCGGATTCTCGATGGCGGTTACCGACGCCATGCTCTTTAGAATAGCGAAGTTCCAGTTCAACTCCACGAGGGCAGGCGTTCTTGCGTCGATACTCTATCTTCTGAACCCGTCCGTGCTCTACATGGGCATCATACCCATGGCCGAGGCCCCATTCGTGATGTTCTTCATTCTCGCGGTCTATTATCTCCAGATGTGGTATCACTCGACGGACACGTGGAAGCAGTACAGGAGCATCCTGAAGTGCTCGCTCGCAATCTCACTCGCAACGCTCACCCGGTACGAGGGGTGGATTCTTCCTTTCGCATTGATTTTCGTCCTCTTCCTCGTACTAGTGGTGGTAAGGAAAGAGGGCTGGAAGGCCAGGACAAGAGCCTTCTTGGTCGTTGCGGTAGCCTACAGCTCGCTGGGGCCGATAGCGTGGGCACTTTGGAACTATGCGATTTTCCGTGATCCCTTGGCTTTTGTGGATTCACCGTATTCGGCACAGAATCAGGCTTTGGGGAGGCCGTTCAGGGCGCACCTATTCTTGCAGCCGCTGAACTCTCTGCGCGTAATGGGCGAAGTGGCGAACTCGATGTATGGTATGGAAGCACTTGCCGTAGCTCTCGTCGGTCTCGCCGTCTATCTGATAATGCGCTGGCGAACAGGAAAGCTGACGTTCAGCGTTCTGACATTGTTTGCTCTTCTGGCGCCTGTTCTCGCGACTTTTGCCGCCATGGTTGAAGGCTCCGGCGAGATATATCCGTATCAAGGAGGATTTTTTAACGGGGAATTTCTCGTTTTTCTGTATCCATTCGTAGTCTTCTGCTCCGTCGCTCTGGTCATGTTCTTCGCGAGACGAAGAGAATTGGGATTCAAGATCCTATCGGGCTTTGTGGCTGCATTGATAGTCGCATCATTCGGTTACACATTCGTCCAGCAGCCTCTGGTCTTTGGCAAGACCACTGCGATGAATGATCCCCTCGGCGGCAGTTCGGTTAATCAAGCTGATCTTCAGCTTGCTAACGAGCTGGGGAGCACAGTGCATGGCGGCCACATCGTACTCTATACCCTTTCTGGGTCCGCCTCGGAAATAATGTTGCTCAGCAACCTGGACTTGAAATCCTTCATAGTGTTGGGTTCTGGCCAGTACTGGAATACGTCGCAAAGGTCTCCGTGGGTTTACGGAACATATCTTGTTTGGGCTCGCCAACCGAACTGGGAAATCGAGGCGCTCTATAATTACTGGCAGGCTAATTCTACCATTCTCTCGGAGCACTATCAATTGATTTATCAAAACTCTGCGTACTATTTGTTCCAGAATAGGACAGAGCCCGATTACAGTATTTCATTGAACACCACTTTGCCATGATGAAAGAGAATGCTCCTTATGTCGCTGGATGCGCTTTCCATCTCTCAAGGTACCTAGGCTCGGCGCCGCGTGAGATACGGCCCTTGAGGTCAGTCTGAAGAACAGCAACGTGCGAGAAATTACTACACGCTCTGGAAGGAGGGAGATTACCGCAGCCCGCCGTTGTCTGAAGGAACGCAGTAAGGAGTAGAGTGCTACCTACGCCCCAAGGTTAAGCGTTCTTCTCAGCTTATATATAATTAACTCTCTCCCGAGTTAACGATCTTCTCGCGGCCTCGCCCTTCTGGGTGATGTGGTAATACGCCCTTTTTCTCTCACCGACCCTTCCCACCCAACCTCTGTTGAGCATCGAGGAAAGTGCCCTAACTATCGAGGGCGCTTTCTTGTCAAGCCTCTCGGATAGATCAGATGGGGTAAGTCTACCTTCCCGACTGAGTTCATCCAGAATCAATCTTTCCAGGCCGGTTGGAACTCGATGTCTCTCTTCGGTCGTTTCTGGCTCTATGTGCCTCGGGAGTACTTTCTCTGCACGCTCTTTCTTGGCTCTTTCCAGCCCTGCATACGCGGATTCGAGCATTAGGTGGGTGTTGGGCACGTAGAGATCCAGAATCGTCTTCAGCGCTTCCTCGGAGAAGAGTTCAGAAGCAATGGTCTCTGCTTCTGACTCATCCTTTGCAACCTGTGACAGCCCGAGCACCAGCCTGGGACGCAATATCTCCTTCAACTCGTTGAGAGACGTGATGCCTTTGTAATGTTCAACCGAAGAGAACCTCGCCACCGAGGTTACGAGCGAATCCTTAATCGCTTCACCGAATGAGTGTGAAAGTGAGATCATACTCCTCTTGCCCTGGAACCACTCCTGGTTGCCGTCGAAGAACTCGGATAGCAAGTCATCCCTCGGAACCTTGTCTAGCTCGTCTATCGTGAATACAGGCTCCACGCCCTTCTCAGACAGCCCGTTGAGCAGGAGGTCGATCGAGAGCCTCCTATCGACCTCTTTCGTGAGAACTAGCTTTTCAGGCTGCCTCAAACCTGCTCTGTCGAGGAGCTTTTCGATTCCTTCCTTGACAGCATCCGAGGCGAGAAAGGCGGGAGGGAAGACCAGGCCTGCGGCGTCAACTGCTTTCTCGGCCACCCAAGGCACGTAGGTCCTCGCCGTCTTCTTCATCCGCTCAAACCTTTCTCTCAGCGTAGCGACACTGAGGAGAGCTTGGAGTGTTGACTGGTAGAACCTCTCCTCAAGCTCCTGAAGGGAGCTGACGCTTCTGGAACCCTTGACGGAGACCATGACTGGCAGGTAGCTGGAATTGCCTGACAGGCGCAACCCTGCCGCGAGTATCCCTTGGGCCACCGTCGTCTTGCCTATCCCCCTGACGCCGTAAAGAGAGATGCTTCGCCCGTGTTGAAAGACTCTGGGAGCTGCCTTCTCGGCAAATCCATCCACATCGTAATAGAGAAGAGAGAAGAACTCATCTTCATAGCTGAGAAGCCACCTTGTGAGCTGCTGCTGGGCGGCTGTTTGCGTGTCCATGGTGATGATTAACGTGACACCATGTTAATGACATATAAGGAAGATGCGATAGTTAACATGAAGCCCAAACTACAGCTGGGGCCTTGCCTTCGTTGCCTCTGGCAACTATCCATTCAAATTGACTGACAGCACGACAGGTGAGGGTGGACCAGATGCGCGAGCCGAGCCACAGGCCGTTCTGCGGCGCTCCAATGTCTTGCGGATAGTATATCTCCTGTCTGCGCCCAACATTGACAACTGCAACCACATTCAGGCATGTAGCCACCCTATCCTGCCGTCGGGTGATGTTCGTTTGTCTCAAATTCCCTTCTTCGACTTGAAGCCAAACAACAACAGCCCAACCTGCCGTTACGCGATTGCTCCGGCCAGCCTGTCAATTGCAGTTCGACCTGGAGTTCGAATCACATAGGTGTCGTAGTTGAATTGCCGGTCTACCGACGGTATGTCTGCCTCCTCAATCCTCTCTTTCTCCTGTCTCTCAGGACCGCAATCCGCAAGTCTTCTCCCGCCTCGATGGCGCTCAACCTCAAACCGACGTTGTAGAGCAGCCTCCTGTCCGATGGTAGCCTCTCCTCGTCTGGAATTGAGTCTAGTCCTTCCTTCAGGATCCTCAGGTCGTCGAGGCTCATTACGTAGGTTCTTAATGGGACGTACGCCCTTCCCGTCCTCTGCTGCTTCTTCGATACTCTGTTGTGCAAGAGAAGGAGCTTTCTCACCAATGGTATTGACCTTGGCCCTACGTAAACGCACGCCCTTATCGCTGACCTGAGGGACCATTCCCTGAAGGTCAGTCTTACCATCCTGCCACCCACCTACTTGCTCTTGTCATTGGCGTCTTGGGGGAGGGGCGAGCATCCGCAAGGAACGGGTCGTCCCCAGCTTTCACCTCTTCTAGGACCATCTCCTTCCCTTCCCCAATGATTCGTTTCAGTGTGCACAACTCCTTGCCCTCTTTAGAGACCGTTAGGACCCACATCTCCCTGCGCTTGTCCGGCAACCCTTGGATGGCACCTGGCCTGTAGTCCTTCAGCATTCGCCCGATGGCAAAAACGCATATGAAGCCTGCAAGCTCCCAATTCTCCACGTTCGAGATGGCGTAGTCGAGCAGGAGGAGGGGGCGCTTCACCTGCTCCTTGAAGTACTCCCACAGAAAGATCACGGATTGATTCTCATTCGTGATAATCGTCACCTGAGGGGAGGCGCAATCGTCACGCAGGAGCTCCTCACAGAGTTCGACGTTCTGATTGTGGAACTCAGCCAAGCTGATTATATCCTATCACTCCCGCCCTTTGTTCTGAGTACTCGCTGAGCAGGTCCGAGATGTCGTCCACCTCGTACGTGTCCTTGGACGCCCCGATCTCCTCGAGTATCTTCCTCAGGTCGTTGGCATCCTGTTTGCTCGGCACTACGAAGACTACGTACCTCTGGAGCCTCCACGCCTTCTCGTAGTTCTCGATGACGGAGGACTTGGACTTGCGGGGAGTCGTCTCGAACTCGACGTGGAAGGGCTTCGGGTCCCACTCCTTAGTATCCCATTCCTCCCTGACGGTTCCGTCCTCAAGCCTCTTCAGGTGGACAAGTGGCTCCCAGACCTCGAAGTCAGGCCTCTGCTCCTTCTCGTCCCCTTCGTCGACGTTGACATACCAGCCCTTCTCCAAGTAGAAGTAGTACATCACCTTCATCATCTTGACGTGCAGAGGCCCACCGCCCCTCCTGCCGCTAGGTGGTTTGAACTCCAGCAGTCTCTTTGCATTCTCTGTGAGGCCGTAGACGACATCGCGTGATGGAGCGTCTGCCTGACCGGGGGAGGGAGATGTGGCAGACTGTTCGTGCGTAGCTGAGTTGACCAATTGGTCTCGAGCTCCGTGTGAAGGGTCTGGTTTGGCAGTTCTCGGCGTGAAATCTGCTGCCTGCTGTGGGTGGGCGTCGGCGCTCTTTGAAGTTCCTGTTGCCATGTCCTTCACAGGTTGCGCAGACGTGCTGAGTTCACCTCTTGGGGTCTGTGCCCTGCCGTCGAGCGTATTGACTGGCTCGGAGTCGTTTCGTCCGGGATCTGGCTTCCCGTGATCATTGACCACGCCTTCGGGGGCATTGAAATTCCGACTTGCGGGTGCCGGTCTACCATCGCTCCTAGTTTCGACGTAGATGAGGACCAGCGCAGCTGCGAGCGGGACTATCAGCAACCAGGGAACAGCATCTATCGCGAAAGCACTGGACATGAATGAGGTCAGAAAAGCGAAAGTCAGGATAGGCGGGAACCACTTGGCTATGGAGGCCACGACTGCTTCGGTCCTTGCATTCCCGAGCGAGGATAACCAGATGCGGCTCGTCCGCTCTATAGCTATCGACAGAAGGGTCACGATTCCAAGCGAAAGCTCGGAGGAAAAGTCCACCGGCATCAATTATGCTCCTCCAATTATCGGACGACCGTTCTCGTCCTCGCCGACATTGACGGTGTAGTAGTGATAGACGGGCTCTATCAGGGAGACGTAAGCGACCTGCCTTATCGGTGTCTTGGCGAAGTGTCTCAGTATCCTTGTCCTCATGATCAGGATAGCGGCACCAATCGCGGGGAACACTGCGAACAGGTCGAGTGGGAAGCGTCGAGTATAGAGAAGGAGGAATGTGAAAGAGGCCAGAATGGCGATGAGCTTGTACCTCTGCCACTTCGTGAAAGTAGATACGTTCATTTGAACTCCTCCCTCAGCAGGAACAGATAGATTCGAAGCGCCGCCACGAACTCTGTCGCGGGCATCACATCATTTTCGCTGAGTAGGACGCGCCTCAGCATCGAGTTGCTGCCGAGAAGCTCTGAAGCGAGCCTCTTCAAAGGCTTGGCGTCAACGAATTTCTGCATCTTCCATCGCCGCTGTAGTATGGGGACGGATGGGAGATAGGAGTAAGCGCCGAGGTTCGGGGCTCAGTGTCTGAAGCTCAAGCCTCAACCGTTGAGGCTGTGGCTCGTTTCATTCAGGAGGCGGGCGTTCTTCGACCGCAGCGGCAGGCTTTCTCAGCATGACGTCGAGCTCATCTCTTCGACTCTTCATAGCCATCCTTGCGGTATGTGCGGCGAATCCTAGTAATACGGCAGTGATGATTGCCGCGACCAAGAGCACGGTCACAAAGTATGACGGGTAGAGCTGGTAAGCTGAATAGAGTAATCCGACCACTCCCCCCAGGCCAAAGGCGAAGAGAGTCAGTATCACAACGTCGCCATAGCCGAACGCGTTCAGGAACGGTCTGAGCGCCCTCCTTCCCCTCCAGGTGACTTCGACTTCTCTCGGGTCTCGTATCGTTCCCGCTTCCGGTGGCGGAAAGAGGCAGCCGCGCCTCCTCAGCCTGCTAAACGCCGCTGGAACCACCCCCTCGGCTATTCCGAGCTCCTTTCCGAGCTTCTCCGCAGACGGCAGCCTGTCTTCCTTCCTGTGGGTCCCGAGGTAGAGTAGCACCTTTATGTCGCTGAACTCCCACTCTGAAATGTTCTCGGTACCGAAGTACCTCCTGAGGAATTCAAACATCGCCCATCACCATCGCCACGCGAAACCGCTTCTTCAGAGATTCGAAGGTCATGCCAAGCGACTTCCTGCCAAATCAGACTTCGAACCATTCGTAGACCGAGATGCCAAGGGAGAGGAGGAGAAAGCCGTTGAATATGAAGTACCAGGGGCCCAGCACCCAGGAAGGAACGAGGTTCAGCAAGAAGAGGAAGAAGAGGAGGGTGCCTGTCGTCTTGGCGATGTCGTCGCGTCGGGCTGACTTGTACGCCTCGTAATCGCTCCTCATTTCGCGCATGGTGGCCTCGCGCTCCAGATGGTAGCGGTAGACCTCCCGCGGGTCGTTGTACCTCTTTGGACCCAATGCATCGTACAGGGCTCTCTTCTCATCGTCCGACAGGACAGCATGAGCTTCGGAGACCTCCTTGAACCTCTCCTCTGCCTCGGGTGACCTGTTTCTGTCCGGATGGTATCTGAGGGCCAGCTTCCTGTAAGATTCCTTGACCGCATCGCCGGACGCAGCCTTTGTAACTCCGAGCACAGCGTAGAAGTCGCTCATTTAGAAAGGCACCCTGACTATCGCCTCGCCGTCAGGAAGCGGCGCGACATACTCGTACCCCTGGCCGATGTACGACTTGACCTCTCCTAACGGAATCACCTTCTGCCTTGACCCGTTGTTCGTCATCATGCCTAGAAGCTTCTGCCTCACGATGTTCTGAAGCTCCTCGTTCGACAGGTCGTCCAAATCCATCTTCTCCATGTCCTCCTTGCTGTACCCTGACATGAGGAGGAACTGCTCCTTGAACGCCCGTTTGACCTGCTCCTCGGTCGCCGACTCCGCTCTGGTGGAGAGTACGGGCTCGCACTTCTTGTATGCCTCCCTCATCTCCTCTATCATGGTTGGCGACAATCTGCCTTTGTTGGTCGAATACCTGGCCTCTATGTCTCCCTTGTGCCCCATCAGGAACTGGAGATACGGGTGAGAGATCAGTCCTTTTGACTCTGCTATGATCATGCCCGTATCGCAGTATGCTCTCAGCACATAAGGGCGCCACGAGAAGCCACTCTTGACGATTGCCTCCTTGATGTCTCTGGTCACCAGCGACGTCCTCAGGAACGCGTTCTTCTTGACTCCTCTCGGGTCGAAGGCCAGCAAGGGGCTGTCCGCCATCAGTTTCTCTCCCTGCTTCGTCCTCTCGTGAAGGTACTCCTGAATGTACGTGATGGTTTCGTTTCCGACGAATGTAAAATACTGGTGCCTCGCCTTGCTCAACGGGTTCCTGACGGTCAGCATCGAGGGGACTTTGACGAAGGCGATTCCGTCAGAGATGATCTTCGCCTCCTTGAAATCACCCAGCCTCATTCCATCCGTGCCGGTGAAGTTGCCCAGGCTCTCCGGTCTCAATCCGCTCAGGGCCATCAGAGCGACGGACACCCTGCACCTGCGCGACCCCATCCTCAGGATCTTCGCCAGCTCCTCCTTGCTCGGCACCCTCTCGTTCGCTATGGTCGGGGTCTCCGACTTGCCCTTGATGTTCACCTTCAGCTTCACGTCGAGGTTGTTGTATGACAGCCACGAGAGGATCACCTTCTTGAACCTGATTATGTAGGAGCCTGCCTTCCCCTTCCTCTCCATCTCCCTCACGAAGTCGGTGAAGTCGTCCCTGAACTTCTTCTTTGGAGCGTCTTTGAGAATCTGCTTCGGTGCGGTGTGTGCCAGGCCGCAGTAGAGGCCGAGCGTCCTGAGGTAGACCTCCGCCGTGATGGGAGAGTTGGCAGCCAGATTGTCGTGCCATCTCTTCACGTCCTCGTCGCCGTCCAGCAGGTCGCGATACTTCGCCGTGTTTGGCATGGACCAGCCAAAGGAAGGGCATTCATATAAGGGATTCGCTGATAATATTAAGCGGGCCCGGAGGGATTCGAACCCTTGGCCTCCCGATTATCAGTCGGGTGCTCTAGCCAAGCTGAGCTACCGGCCCATCGTCTGCTGGCGCCCCAGAATCAGCTATAATTCCTTTCCAACTGAGAAGAGGATAAGAAGGAAGGCAGTGCTGGCCTCGATTGTGGGCCGGTAGTTCAGCGGTACGAACGCCCGCCTTGCACGCGGGAGAACCTCAAGAGGTCCCAAGGTCGGGGGTTCAATTCCCCCCCCGGTCCACTCCCAGCGTTCGCGATGCATTTCCCCACGATGTTCGGCAAAGAAGGGCGCGGAACCAAATCGCGGGCGAAACTGAACGGCGAATGGCTTTATGTCTCATCTTGCCAGCCGCGTAAGAGCCAGGAGTTGAACGGCAATTAGCAGAGTACGACGGAGTGCCGGTTCCAAGGTGAAGGGTTCCTCGCGGTGGTCCTACTACGTCGCAGTGGACGAAATCTACCACGCCAAGTGGGCAGCGAAGCAGCTGGCGAAGTTCGAGTTAGTCAGAGAGGCGATCAGGCACTTCTGGCCCGAGCCGGATGGGTATCCAGTGAAGCTCATCCAGGTGGCCGGGACGAGTGGGAAGGGCTCGACCTGCCAGTTCCTGCAATCAGGGCTCTCCGCCTATGGAAAGGCAGGATGCTATGTGAAGCCGCACGTGTTCGACTACGCGGAGAGGTTCGTCCTGGGAAACAAGCTGGTCGGGCACGATGAGATAGTCAGGACCTGGGACGAGGAGGTCAGGCCGTATTGCATAGAGAGCGCGAAGCGGGGAGAGGCGTGGCTCCTCGACTACTTCGAGGTCAGCCTCCTCTTAGCGCTGAAGGTCTTCGAGAAGCACAAACTCGACTGGGGGGTGGTCGAGACCGGTTTGGGCGGGAGATACGACCCCGTGACTGCGCTCGATGTGGAAGCGACAGTCGTCACCAACGTGGGCCAGGACCACGAAAACGTCCTGGGGGAGGAGCACTGGCAGAGGGCCCTGGAGAAGGCTGGAATCTGCAGACCTGGCGTGGCCATGTTCTCAGGTGACAGGGATGCAAGGTCGACCGCAGTCATGAGCGGCATCTGCAAAGACGTGGGCGCGCCCTTCTACTCTCTTGCCGCAAGGGAGGTGGAGGCCATAAGGAAAGACGTGGGACGCCTTCCTGTGCAAGGCGAATCTGACCTGCTACTAGGGTCGCAGTATCAGCTCGTGAACGCCGCCCTCGCAGCGAAGGTAATCAAGTACCTGGTCCCCTCGGCCAGGTTGGACAGGTTGGCCCGGAGTTTCCTCGCGGCTCGTTACGTGGGAAGGTTCTGGAAGGTCGAGAAGGACGTCTTCGCCGACGTAGCCCACAACCCGAGCAAGACGAGGGCGCTCTCGGACGATTTGAAGGTCAGGTTTCCGAATGCCAGGATGGTTCTCGTCGTAGGCATTACAGGGACGAGGGACCCTGTCGCAGTCATTGCCCCACTTGTCCGGCATGCGAAGGCGATAATCGTCACGGCCGCGGGGTTCAAGGGGCAGGACCCGGAGAAAGTGTATTCGCGCCTAAGAGATGCGTATCCAGAGGTTCCAATCCATCCTGCTCCCAACCCGGCGACGACACTTTCTGTGGCGAAGAACCTCAGAGCCTCAGGAGAGAAGATCCTCTACACGGGGTCAACTTACATGATTGACCAGGCACTGAACAGCGACGAGAACCTTCGACACCTGAACGGAAGTGTGGGGTGGAGGGACGTGAAACAGAAGCAGATCGCAGGGACTGTGAACTTCGCCATCCCGGAGAAATCGTGATGAAGCCAACGCGTCCGAAGAATGGAGAGGGGCGGTTCGGATACGACACGTACCTCTCGCCCTTCACCTGGCGCTACGGCAGCGAAGAAATGAGGAAGCTCTTCTCCGAGGAGGAGAAGCGTGCGACCTGGAGGAAGGTCTGGCTGGCACTGGCAGAGGCGCAGCAGGGACTGGGACTCCTTACTGAGGAGGAGGTCAGAGACATTCGCTCGAAGTCAGGCAGGGAGCACGTCGACATCCGCAAGGCCCACGCGCTGGAGAAGAAGATTAGGCACGACCTGATGGCTGAGCTCAGGACCTTCGCGGACCAGGCGAAAGTCGGCGGGGGGAAGCTCCACCTGGGCGCGACTTCGATGGACATCGAAGACAACGCGGACATCCTCCTATACAGGCAGGCGATGGACATCCTGACCTCGCGCCTCCTCGGCTGTCTCACTGCGCTCCGCGAGAAGATTGTGAAGCATAGGGACACCGTCTGCATGGCGTGGACTCACCTGCAGCCGGCCGAGCCGACGACGCTGGGTTACAGGTTCGCGAACTACGCCCAGGACCTGGTTCTGGACATCAGGTTCGTGGAGGCCGTGAGGAAGATATTCCTACTCGGGAAGGGGGTAAAGGGTGCAGTCGGAACCGCTGCTAGCTTCAAGGCTCTCCTGGGGAACGACTCTAGGGTCAGGAGACTTGAGAAGTCAGTGATGGGACGGCTGGGGCTCGAGTCGTTCGAGGTCTCGGGCCAGACCTATCCAAGGAAGGTAGACTACGCTGTGCTGGTCTGCCTTGCCTCGATAGCTCAGAGCTGTCATAAGTTCGGGCTCGACCTCAGGGTGATGCAATCGCCAGCCTTCGGAGAATGGTCGGAGCCGATAGAGAACCTGCAGGTCGGGTCCAGCGCGATGCCGTTCAAGCGCAATCCCGTCACAGCTGAGAGGATGTGCTCGCTGTCCAGGCTCGTCTCCGCCATGCCCGCGGTCGCGTTCTCGAACGCGGCAAACAGCATCCTCGAACGGACGCTGGACGATTCTGCTGCGAGGCGGGTCGCCGTGCCAGAGGCGTTCCTCGCGGTGGAGGAATGTCTGATCCTCTACGAACGGCTCGTCAGCGGGTTGAGAGTGTATCCCGTGATGGTTAGGAAGAACCTGGAGAGGTTCGGGCCTTTCGCTGGGACCGAGGCGGTGATGATGAAGCTGGCAGGGGCTGGAGGCGACAGACAGAAGATTCACGAAATGATCAGGGTCAGGTCGTCGGCGGCGTGGGAAGAGGTGATGAAGGGGAAACCGAATCCTATCGAACGGAGCTTGGCAGGCGACAGAGGAGTATCTTCGAAGTTGACGCGAAAAGAGCTGAAGAGGTTGATGGAGCCGACCCAGCACATAGGCAACGCTAAGGAGAAATGCGATGCATTCGTGAAGGGCACGGTCGACCCGCTCCTCTCCGAGTCCCGCAGAAGGCGGCCTGCGACGAAGTCAGGATTCTAGGCCAACAAGCGGATTAGAGAAGCCTGACGCCGTTGACAACTACCCCTTTCCCCCTTCTCACTTGTCCGAGGTGGTGGACTGGGAACCCCTCCCTCCTGAAGGGGCGGGCGACCTTTCCAATCTCGCTCGAAGGGAGAACTAAGCACAGGCCTATCCCCATGTTGAACGTACTGTACATTTCGCGGTCTGTGACCCCTCCTCTCCCTTGCAGCAGTTTGAAGATTGGCTGGGGCGCAGGCAGCCGAATGTCGAACTTCAGGCCGCGACCGCCCACGAGCCTGGTGAGCTTCGTGAAGGCACCTCCGGTTATGTGGGCTATCCCGTGAACTTGGGCCGACCTCATTGCGGCAAGAGTAGGCCCGACATAGATTCGAGTGGGGGCAAGAAGGGCGTCCCCGAGGGTGGTCCCCAGCCCTTCCAGTCGACTATTCAAGGGCAGGCGACCGAGTATCCTCCTTGCCAGCGTGTAGCCGTTTGAGTGGAGGCCCGAACTCTCGACACCGATGACGGCGTCACCTTCCCTAATGCGCGACCCGTCGATGACCGCGCTCTTCTTCACAAGGCCAACTCCCATTGAGACGAGGTCGAAGCCGTTCCCACGCAGGCCCTTGACCATGTCTCCCAGGATGGCCGTCTCGCCCCCCACAATGGCCGTGGCCGAGAGCCTCGCCCCCTCCGCGAGCCCCTTCGCGAGTTCGGACACCAGTCTGTCGTTCTCCTTCTCGAGCGCTACGTAGTCCAGCAGAGCCACCGGCTCGGACCCGAGGCAGACCAGGTCGTTGACACTCATCGCTACGCAGTCGATTCCGACGGTGTCGAACCGTCCCATCCTTTGTGCGACCAGGACTTTGGACCCGACGCCGTCGGTGTGGAGCGCGAGCGCAGAGTCGCCGCCGAGGTCTATCAGGCCTGCGTAGTGTCCGATGGCCATCAGCGGAGCACCCGTCTTCCCGGCACGAAAGGCGAAGGTTCGGCCGAGCTGCCGGGCGAGCGAGGAGTGGATCTCTCTCACCTTTCGGCGGTTCGCACCGGCCCTTGAATAGGATGAGCGTGCCAAGGCAGAGGCTCCTGGCTACAGCCTTTTTCCTGACAGGCTTTCGTACACGGCAGCATACCTCCGGCCAGTCTCCTCGACCAGCCAGTCTGGGAGCGCTGGAGGCTGTGGTGCGCTCTGACCGGACTTCCTCGCTTGGTCGAGCTTCGCCTTGTATCCCTCGGAGATGAGCCAGTCCCTTACCGGCTGCTTGTCGTAGCTCTCCTGGGTCTTCCCTGGCGAATAGGACTTGGCGGGCCACATCCTGAACTCGTCGGGCCCGATCGAGTCGCCTAGTATGATCTTGCCTTTTTCGTCTCTTCCGAACTCCAACTTGATGTCTGCGAGGATGAAGCCAGCGGCAGCCGCACTCCTTCCCATCTTGTCGTAGATCTCGAAGGAGGTGCGCTTGAGCTGTTCGAGTTCAGCAAGGCTCGCCCTTCCTTCTTTGACGATTTCACCTTCGGTTATCGGCTCGTCCTTGACCTCTGACTTGGTGGTGGGGTCGAAGCAAGGCTGAGGAAGCTTCGAGGCCAGGACCTTCTCGCCGAGCAGTTGGACCTGGCCGCTGGAGGCGCGCTCCATGAGGCTCCCGTAGAGGTACCCTCTGACTACGCATTCGACCATTATCATTTTCATCTTCCTGACGACCATCCTGTCCGATCCTTCAACCCTTACCATGTGATTGGGCACCCCTAGCGTCTCGAAGAAGTGGGCCCCAAGCCTGCAGAGGACCTCGCCCTTGCGGGGTATCTTCGTCGGGAGAACGACGTCGAAAGCGGAGACCCTGTCAGTGAAATGGAAAAGCAGGTGCTCGCCGTCGAGTTCGTAGATGTCCTTCACCTTGCCCGACCGGAGGAAGGTGCCCTGAGGCATCATTCCCAGGAGGCCCTCATCTTCGAAAGTCTTTCTCCGAGTGCCGGATCCCCGAGGGCCAGGATTTCGGCTGCGAGTATCCCAGCGTTCCTCCCGTTGTCAATGCCTACGCACCCCACAGGCACGCCGGGGGGCATCTGGACGATGGAAAGAAGGGAGTCCAGACCGTTGATCTTGACATTGACCGGGACGCCGATCACGGGCTTCGTGGTCATCGAGGCCATCACTCCTGGGAGATGGGCCGAGAGACCGGCGACCGCGATGAAGACGTCTGCGGCAGATTGCTCCATGTACTCTCTGAGCCTTTTGGGGTTCCTGTGGGCCGAGATGAACCTTACTTCATGATTGATGTCTAACTCCGTGAGCGCCTTAGAGACGTCGTCAGTGATGGCCCTGTCGCTCTTGCTCCCCGCTATTATCGCAACCGAAGGGGTAGTCATCTGTCCCTAGCCTCAACTCTGACGATTCGTCTCTCTGTAACTATCACGTCGAGCGGCGAGTCACTAGGTCCCTGCGGCACTGCGGGAAATCTCTGTGACTCGAGAGCCAAACCTGCAGCGAGGGCGGTGCCTCTGGACCTCAAAGCCTTGTCGAAGTAGCCCTTGCCGTAGCCGAGCCTGTGGCCCTTCTCGTCCCAGGCGACGATGGGCACCAAGACGATTTCGGAGTCGCTGAGAGGGAACCCCTGGGCGCCTTTGCCGGGTTCCAGGACGCCGAAGGAGCCGGGGGAGAGTTCGGAAAGGGAATGGATTTCGAAGAAGCTGAGTTCGAGGGAGGCAGGGCCGGCCCTAGGCACAAGGACCCGCTTCTTCCGAGCGAGCGCAGCGTCGATTATGCCCGCAGTCTGCACTTCGTCACTCTTCGCGACGTAGGTCGCCACTGTCCTCGCCTCCATGAACTCTGGGAGCTGCAAGAGCACGCGCTCGACCTCGGCACTGAGGGTTTCGATGCTCTGGCTGGTGAGGGAGCGCCTGGATTTCAGAGCCGCCTGCCTGAGGTCTGTCTTGCTCAACTCTGGACCACCGAGGAAACGAGAAGTCCGGCCTGCTTCGAGGCCGCGATCAGGGTGTTCTGCATCAACATTATGACAGTCATGGGGCCGACTCCGCCGGGCACTGGGGTGATGAAGGAGGCCTTTCTTGAGACGGCCTCAAAGTCGGCGTCGCCAACAAGCTTTCCATCGACGCGGTTCATTGCAACGTCGATGACGACCGCGCCTTCCTTCACCATGTCTGCGGTGAGTATGAACCGGGGGCGCACCCCGACGGCCGTGATTACAATGTCGGCGCGCTTGGTCGCCTCGGCGACTTCTGCAGACTTCGAGTGACAGACCGTCACCGTGGCATCCTCGTTGAGCAGGAGATGGTAGAGCGGCTTTCCGACGAGGGTGCTCCTGTTGATTATGACAGCGGTGGAAGAGATTATCTTGATGTTGTAATGGTGAAGGAGTTCCATCACGCCTCTCGGTGTGCATGGAATCAGGTCCGACTGGCCGTAGAAGAGCCGGCCGGTGTTCGTGGATGTGAGGCCGTCAACGTCCTTCTCCGGACTGATGCGCTCTATCATCTTCCGCTCGTTGAAGTGGCCGGGGAGGGGGAGCTGAAGGAGTATCCCGTTGACCCTCCTGTCCATGTTGAGGCCCTCGATCAGGGAGGTCAGTTCCCCCTCGCTCGCATCGGCCGGGAGGGTGTGACTCTCGGATGTAATCCCGGTCCTCTGGGCCGCCTTGTGCTTGCTGCCCAGGTAAACCTTTGAGGGAGGGTCGTCCCCGACGAGGATAGTCGCCAAGGTTGGTTCCTTGCCATCCGATTTCATCCTAGAGACCTCGGCGGCGAGCCTCTCCGCTATGCTTGCGGCGAGTGCCCTGCCGTCCATGATCGTCGCGGTCATCTTTTGACCAGGACCCCCCGACCGACGATCCTCAAACGGCCCTGGACGAAGAGCCTGACGGCTTCTGGGTAGATCCTGTGCTCTTGCCTGAGGATCCTGGATGAGAGCGACCCCTCGTCGTCTCCTTCCTTCACGGCGACGGCTTTCTGAATTATGATCGGGCCAGCGTCGACTTCCGGGACCACGAAGTGGACGGTACACCCCGAGACCTTGACTCCATGCTCCAGGGCCTGGCGCTGGGCGTTCAGCCCTGGGAAGGCGGGGAGGAGGGACGGGTGTATGTTCATGATTCTACCTCGGTAGAGCTCGACGAAACTTCTAGGCAGGACTTTCATGAACCCGGCGAGGAGGACGAGTCCCTCGCGTGGGCTGACGCCATGCTTCCTCAGGGCAACGGAAAGCGCCGAACCGAATTCCTCCGACGAGGCAGAACCCTGGGATACGGTGACCGCTTTGGCTCCATATTCCCTAGCGATCCGGAGTGCCCTCGCCTCCGCTCTGTTGCTTATCACCACCGAGACCTGCGCGCCTTTGATTGCGCCCTTCTGTATCGACTTCAGGATCGATTCTAGGTTTGAGCCCCTGCCGGAGACGAGGACACCGATGCGCATCAAGAGTTCGTCTTCACTTCCTCGGCTTCGTTCATGGGCTTTGGTGCGTTGAGTTTCGAGTAGTCTCCGTTGATGCAGGCGAAGCATAGGCTGTCCTTTGGTAGGCCGATGGCCTCGCTCAGACCTTCGATGTCGTTGTAGAAGAACTCGTCCGCCCCTATCGCCTCTGCAACCTTCGAAGCTGTCTCGGCAACCGAGTCCTGCTCCTCTGCAACGTTGTGCACGAGGAGCTCTTCTTTGCTCGGGAAGTCGATTCCCATGTGGCATGGATGGCGTATCGGAGGGAAGGTGACTGCCATCTTCACAGATTTCGCTCCGGCCTTCCTCAGGGACTTTACGATCGCCTTCGAGCTTGTGCCGCGCACTACGCTGTCGTCCACTACAATCACATCCCTGCCCTGAATCGTCTCTCGTATCGGGATTATCCTCTTCACGACGTCCTCCCTTCCAGTCTGCCCGGGCTCGATGAAGCTTCTGATGCTCCCTTTCCTGCTGTACCTGTCCTTCATCAGCCCCTCGTCCATGGGGACCCCGCTTTCGACTGAGAAACCCAAGGCAGAAGGCCTCGCAGAGTCCGGGACGGGGATGACCACGTCCCCTTTCGTCTGGGATTTCTTCGCCAGGACCCTGCCGACCTTTTTCCTGGCCTCGTAGACCGACACGCCATTGAGGCGAGATGATGGGTGCGCGAAGTAGGTGTACTCGAACGAGCAGTAGGCCGTGGGCACTTTGGGTGCGAACCTGAAAGACTCCAGTTCGCCGTCCCTGGTTCCGAACTTCACCATCTCGCCGGGTTCGACGTCGCGGACGAAGTCTGCCCCGACAGCCGACAGCGCACAGCTCTCGGACGCCGCGACATAGGTCCGGGTGGCCTCGTGCCATCCAAGGCAGAGGGGCCGGTACCCTCTCGGGTCCCTCACTGCGAAAACGTTTCTGAACGAGTCGATGATTGCGAAACAGTAGGCGCCCACCAGCTCCGCCGACAGTTTCTGGAAGGAAGTGAACATCTCCTTGTCGTCCTTCAGGAAGTGAAGGAGCCGATAGCCTGCTGCCCGGGTATCTGACTCGCAGGAGAGGCCGAACTCTGCTTCGACGGGAGCGGAGAGCTGCTCGACCTTGATGAGGGTCCCGTTGTGGGCGATGGCGAAGGCTGAGTCTATCTGAAGCGGCTGGGCGTTGTCAAGGATTGACCTGCCCTTGGTCGAGTACCTGACGTGTCCGATTGCTGAGCTGTCCCTGTAAGAAGAAAGCTGTCCGGCTTCGAGGTGCCAGTTCGCTACCAGGCCCATCTTCCTGAAGACCGGCTTCCCTGCCACGGCAATCCCCCAGGATTCCTGGCCTCTGTGCTGGAGCGCCTCGAGGCCTTGGAGGGTTTTCCTCACGACGTCCTGGCCGGTCGCTGAGCGTGCGGCGAAGAGGCCGCACTTCTCCCTGAGGTCCATCAGTTCATCAGCTCCGGGAGGGCGCCCTCCCAAGCCTCCTTCATGGCGCGGACGTTGAGGCGCATGACTTTCTTCCCAGCGTGAGACACGACCAGGTGCTCTCCCCCAGTCGTGCCGATGCGGGAGTAGGGCAGTCGCGAGGCGTTAAGGAGCGATTCGGCTTGCTTCGCCTGTCGGGTTGAGAAGACGAATCTCCCGTGAGACTCTGAGAAGAGCGCGTGGGCTGGGGTCAGAGCCCGCTTGGCCATCCCGGAAAGGTCGACCGCCACTCCGATTCCGGAACCAATGCACATCTCTGCCAACGCGACCCCAAGGCCGCCCTTCGAACAGTCGTGAATCGAACCCGCAAGGCCCTTCCTGGCGAGGCGCAGCACCGCCCTGTACACCCGGGAATCGACCGCTGCGTGAGGCTTGGGGACGGCGCCCCCCGAAACGCGAAGTATGCTCTCGTGGTACTCGGAGCCTCCTAGTTCGGGCTTCGTCACTCCGACGAGGAAGACCTGGTCGCCACCCGAAATGAATGAAGAGGAAACACGTCGGGTTGCGGGAGGTGCGAGGCCGACGACCATCGCGACAGGGGAGGGTTTGATCGGCCGCTTGGAGGCTTCGTCTTGGTTGTAGAAGCTGACCTTCCCACCGACCACGGGCAGAGAGAGCCGCCTGCAATACTCGGCCATGCCTTCCACCGATTCTTTGAAGGTCCAGTACACTTCCGGGTCGGAGGGGTCGCCGAATTGAAGGTGGTCGACCATGGCTATGGGTTCCGCGCCCACCGCGACTATGTTTCTGCACGCCTCTGCGACGCAGCCTGCGGCCCCCCGCCTGGGGTCGAGGGAGCTGTGCTTGCTGTTGCCGTCGGCCTTTACCGCGAGCATTGAACCGTTTGGCAACCTCATCAGGGCGGCGTCCGCCATGCCGGGCTTCAGAACTGTGCTCGTGCCCACCTCGTGGTCGTACTGCTCGTAGACCCATCTCTTGCTTGAGATGTTGGGGGACCCCAGGAGAGCCATGAGGGATGCTCCAACGTCCGGGGTCTTTCCCGTCAGGACTGAGGCACTATTTGGGGGGAGCGGCCTTTTCACAGGCCTCGGGACGAGCGGGGCGTTCGCTACGAGGTCGGCGGGAAGTTCCACGACCTTCTTCCCGTTCCACCTGAGCCTCAGGGCACAGTCCCCCGTCACCGAGCCGATGACCGCGTAGGGAACTTCGTACTTGTCCAGAACATTGAGCACTGGGGCCGAACGCTTGGGGTCCAGGATGAGCAGCATCCTTTCCTGAGATTCGGAGGTCATGATCTCTGTCGGGGCCATGTCGGGCTCCCTGACCCTCACCCTTGTCAGCTCCACTTCGACGCCGGTGCCGCCCTTGGCCGCGATTTCTGACAGGCCGGTAGAGAGGCCTCCGCCTCCGAGGTCCTTCATTCCCCGAATCAGGCCTGTGCCGGCGGCCTCAAGGAGAGAATCGATCAATAGTTTCTTCATGAACGGGTCGGGGACTTGGACCGAAGACCTGTCCGACCCCGGCAGTTTCGCCAGGTTCTTGGAGGCGAACGCCGCGCCTCCGACGCCATCTCTCCCGGTTGAACCACCAGCGAGAATTATCATGTCTCCCGGGTTCCGGGCCTCGCCCAGAATCAGCGAGTCTTTGCGGGCCACCCCGACGCAGGCGACGTCGACGAGGCAGTTCCTTTCGAAGGATTCGTCGAATTCTATGTCTCCGGCCACGGTCGGGACGCCCACGCAGTTTCCGTAGTCGGCTATGCCCCTGACGACGTTCCTAAGCAGCCACTTCGAGTGCGGGCTCGACCTGGGGTCCCCGAAGCGGAGGATGTCGACGAGTGCGAGGGGGCGGGAGCCCATGGAGAGGATGTCCCTGATGACGCCCCCGATGCCGGTCGAGGCGCCGCCGTAGGGGTCGACCGCGGAAGGGTGGTTGTGACTTTCGATGTGGAGGGTCACCGCGTACCCCTTCCCGACGTCCACGACCCCGGCGTCGTACCCCGGGCCGAGGAGGACTCGGTCGCCGCTGGTCGGGAAGAGCCTGAGGAGAGCCTTCGAGGATTTGTAGGAGCTGTGCTCTGACCACTCTGCGTCGATGATGGCCCACTCCGTCTCGTTGGGTTCGCGGCCGAGGGTCCGTCTTACTGTCGCTACCTCCTCCCGTGAAAGCCCCAGCATGATGTTTGATGTTATCAATTCACTCCCTCCTGAGCAACGATGCGAAGAGCAGGGCGCCGTCCTCGGTGTCGAAGGGGCTGAGTATCCTGTCGGCAGCCCTCTCAGGGTGGGGCATCAGACCGACGACGTTCCCGTCCCTGTTGCAGATTCCTGCGATGTTGCGGAGGGTCCCGGTCGGGTTGGAAGCTGCGGTGACGTCGCCGCCCAGGTCGCAGTATCTGAAGACCACGCCTCCCCGCGAGGAGAGGCTGCTAAGGTCTGCCGCGGTCGCGGCGTATCTGCCCTCGTTGTGCGCGATGGGCATGCGAAGGACCTGGCCCTTCCTCATGTTCCTTGTGAAGGGCGTGCGGTTGTTGTCGACGCGCACCGTGACCCACCTGCAGACGAACCTCAGGGTTGTGTTCCTCAGCAGTGCGCCGGGGAGAAGGCCGGCTTCAATGAGAATCTGAAAACCGTTGCAGATGCCAAGTATCGGTACCCCCTTCTCTGCGAGCCTAGCTATCCTCCCGAGGGCCGGGCTCCTCGCGGCTATGGACCCTGCGCGGAGGTAATCGCCGAAAGAAAAGCCGCCGGGGAGGACGACGGCGTCGTACCCTGCGACGGCCCCGTCCTCGTGCCAGACAAGGTCTGGCTTGACCCCTCGGACTGCCTTCAGTGCGCGCACAGCGTCGAGGTCGCAGTTGCTGCCGGGGAACCGGACGACCGCGACCCGCAGACTCGCGACCATCAGGCTTCGACCGTTATCGAATGTGCGGCAGGGTTGTAGATTCTAAGCTCGTCGCAGATCTTCGCGACGAGGTCCCTGGCGCTCCGTGCGTCTGTAGCAAGGACTTCGAAACGAAGAAACTTCCCGCTCCTTATGCCCTTGACTTCGTCGAAACCGGACTTCGAGACTAGGTCGCGGTAGATCGTCTCGCCCTCGGGATCGCTGGCCCCCTCGCGGTTGGAAATCACGACCTTCACGGAGAATTCGCGCGCCCTTGGCACAAAAAATGATGCATCTACGTTGGATATATAAGATGAGACTGAGTCGTTCATGCTAAAAACCTGCGATGATGAAAAGCCCCGTTAATTAGCGGAGGGAAGGCGCTGGGACTCGAATGGAAAAGCCAGACAGTCCTGTCAAGGTGGAGACAGCGGTGCTGAGCGTCTCTGACAAGCAGGGGCTCGTCGAGTTCGCGAAGGAGCTGGAGAGGTTTGGGGTCGAGATGCTGGCAACTGGGGGGACGTATTCGGAATTGAGTCGGGGAGGAGTCCGGGTCAAGAGCCTGCAGGAGGACATGAAGCTCCCCACTGCGATTTCGGGGAGGGTGAAGACGCTGCACGCGCCTCTGCAGGCGGCGATACTCGCCAAGAGTAGCGAGGAGCACCTGCAGGAGCTGAAGGCCATGGGCGTCAGGCCAATCGACATGGTGGTCTGCAACTTCTACGCGTTCCAGGAGGCGCTCAAGAAAGGGACTGGCGAGGACGCGGAGCTGGTCGAGAACATAGACATTGGAGGGCCCACGATGGTAAGGGCGGCGTCGAAGAATTTCGAGCGGGTCGCGGTGGTGCCTTCTCCGAGGCTGTACCCGGCGGTGGTGGAAGAGCTCAGAAGGATGTCGGGGAAGACGACGCTCGGATTCAGGAGGAGGCTCGCCCTCGAGGCGTTCTCAATGACCTCAGCCTACGACGCGTCGATCTTCAACGGGCTCAGGCGCGGAGAGGAGTCCTTCCCGAGCAGGTTCCTTCTCTCGGCGACGAAGTTGCAGGACGCGAAGTACGGCGAGAATCCCGACAGGAAGGCGGTCATCTACGCCGTGGACGGTTGGAAGACGATGGGGGAGTGGAAGCAGCTCGCGGGGGATGCCCTCTCTTTCAACAATTTCCTGGATGTGGGAAGCGCCTACAAGATCGTCGAAGGGCTGGAGGGGGCCGCCGGAGTCGCAACGGTGAAGCACGGCCAGATAAGCGGGTTCGCCTTCGCCCCGAGCGTCTCAGAGGCATACGCGCTCGCACATGGTTGCGACCCCGAAGCGGACTTCGGAGGGTCGGTGGTCACCAACAGGGAGGTCGATGCCGCTGCGGCCAAGCTCATAGGGAGGAACGACGGGACAGATGACGGCTCGGTCTACACGGAGATAGTCATAGCTCCAGGGTACTCGCCCGAGGCGCTCGAGATCCTGAAATCGAAACAGAAGAAGCCGATTAGGTTGATTCAGACGACTGGCCGCCCGGACATCCCCTACGACCTGAAGGTCGTGGAGGGCGCGATTCTTCTTCAGGACGCGGTCGACTACAGGCAGAGGCTCGACCCGGCTGGAGTGACTGTGCCCACGAAGAGGAAACTGGACGCTGCAGAGATGGCGAAGCTTCTGGCTGCCTGGGAGGTAGTGAGGAAAGTGCAGTCGAACGGAATCGTGATTGCCGAAGGGGGCTTCGAGGGAAGGGAGCTCAGGAGGTTCTGGACGCTCGGGGTCGCCAGTTTCCGTAAACGAAACGGGGCAGTCAGGATTGCGCTGGAGAATGCCGGAGAGCGGGCGAGGGGTGCAGTCTGCGCGTCTGACGGGTTCTTCCCGTTCCGCGACTGCGTCGACCTCCTGGGAGAGGCCGGGGTTTCGTCGGTGATCCAACCCGGTGGGTCAGTGAAGGACGGGGACTCGGTCCGGGCCGCTGACGAGCACGGGATGGCCATGGCGATTACACACGTGCGGGCTTTCAAGCACTAGGCGGTAGCTACGACCCGGCGGAGCGTGCGGAGGTGGGCAGAAGAATCCGTGATGTCGCGGCGGCTCGCGATGTCGGTGCGCCACCTGAGCGGGCCCGATAGAGCATTCGTCCCAGCTAGGGACCGCCTGCGAGCTGCTTCAACCGAACCCCCGAGGCCGACGACGGCGACGGTCCGAGACGTCCCCATTTTGGAGACCCCCGCTTCGACTCGGATGTCCATCGGGAAGACCCTGAGCCTGTCCGGGTGCCGCCTGCTGAATTCATAGGCGGGGGCAAGGTCGACGTACTGGTTTTCAGCGGGGACGGCGGGCTCAACCCCGTAGGACGATGGGACCGCGCAGGTCACGACCGAGGCCTCTCTCGTGAAACGGATTCCCTTCAAGGAGCCGTCGAGGATCCGATGGCATACGTCTACGAAGTCGTCTGCCATGGTCGCGAGTATGTTGATGACCTCCGTGTTACCTCCCCTGCTGTTCCTCTCGAGGACCTTGAACCCATTCCCGGTGTGCATGATGGCGTCGTAGAGAACGATGCCACGCAGCCCGGGGTCAGAGCCACGCCCCTTCCACCTTCTGAACGCAGCCTCTTCTGCATCGACTAGCCTGTCCCACTCCGCAGGAGGGAGGAAGGGAAGACCCCGGGAAGCATTCCTGTAGCTCCCCATCCCTCCTGTCAGCTTTCCCTTGTTTCCGTCGAGGCTCCTCTTGTAGTCGCGTGTGAGGGGGGCCGGGACGAAGTGCCGCCCGTCGCTGAAGGAGTGGAAGCTAGATTCCTCCCCTTCGACCTTTTCCTCGACCACGACCCTTCCCTTGGAGAGAGCGTTCAGGAAGAATGCGGACATCGCCTTGTCGGATCGGAAGTCCTTCCCCCAGACTCCAACTCCTGCACCTCGGGCAGGGGCGTCCGGCTTGACCACCACTTCACTCAGCTCTGAGGCCGTCCTACGGAACTGGGCCAGGGCATCTGAGTGGTCCCGGTATTTCGCTGGGTCGAAGATTCTGTACCGTGGGTTGGCGCCACTGAATACCCTGTCGAAAAGCTGCCGCTGCTCGGCCTTGCTTCGCTCCACCGCGTACTTCCTGGTCACGCACAGCATCTGAATCCCTGCGTCCTTCTCCATGGCATCTCTGCCTCCGGCAGTAACGAAGTCCTCGGTGTCGGTGAGGCCGAAGGAGACCCGGTCTCGGAATCTTCGGGCTATGCGAGTCACCTCCCTGAGGTTCAGGTCGGGGACGACCGCGTGGAACTTCGCCCTCTCCAGGTTGAAGGGGTTCGCCTGTTTCTCTACCACATAGAACTCTGGACGGTACTTCTGGCTCCGCATGAAGGTGTCAATGATTGCTGCAGAGCTGAGACACTTGGAGACGACGAGGATCCCGACCCTGTCCATGTGGAATCGGCGATAAGGCGATGGTATAAACCGATGCCAGGGGCGCTGCCCCTAGGCTTCTTTCCAGCGGGTGACGCGCGCCCCAATCAGGATGAAGGCCAGGGCGAGCGCCCCAGTTATCCCTATGTTGAAGAGGGCGGCGGACACGTTTCCGACTATCATCGAATAGACCTCTTGCGTAATATCAATTGTAGCGCCTAGTCAAGCACATCTTCCATCGGCTGTTATCCGCTTGGTCTGCCGCATGATACGCCGGTACGTTTGCTCTCGTACGGTAAGCTTGCGAGGAAGCCAGAGACCTTCAGGTCGTTCACGGGTCTTGACGTGCCGGAGTTCGACGCGCTTTACGGGAAGGCCGAGCCCGGATACATCGAATCCGAGCGGAAGAGGCTCTCCAGGGGCGACAGAGAGAGGAGATTCGGATGGGGAGGGAGGCCCGTTCAGTCTCCCCTTGAGCGACAGGTTGCTGATGCTGCTCGTATACTACAGGCTGTACGTCACGTTGACCTTGGTCGGGTACCTGTTCGACCTCGACCAGAGCAACGTGTACAGGGATATACGCTACCTGGAGCCACTGGTGAGGGGGTGCGTCCCGATCCCGAAGAAGATTCACAGGCTGACCAGGAGGCTGAGGACGATAGACGAGGTCGAGGAGTTCTTCCCAAGCTTCAAGGCGTTCATCGACTCGACCGAGCAGGAGATTCCCAGGCCGAAGAACCCCAAGAAGAGAAAGACGCACTACTCGGGGAAGAAGAAAAGGCACACCGTCAAGACACAGCTCACCGTCAACTCGAAGGGGCTGATCGTCCACAGGACCAACCACGCCAGAGGGAGGAGACACGACTACGACATCTTCAAGGGCAATCGCCCGAAGCTTCCCGATGGCGTGAGGCCTGGGGTGGACCTCGGGTATGATGGCATCCAAAGAGACTTCCTGGAGCTCAAGGCGATCATACCGTTCAAGAGGAGGGGAGGGAGGAACAAGAAGGGTGTGGAGCTCACACCGGAGCAGAAGAGGTTCAACAAGGAACTCTCGAAAGCGCGGGTCGTGGTCGAGCACACGATATCTAGGGTGAAGAAATTCAACATCTTCGGCCAGGAGTTCAGGAACAGGCTCAGGCACTACGATGCGATGACGGACATAGTCTCCGGGTTGGTCAACATGAGGATAATGGGAACCAAGGCGGCCTAGGGGAAGGAAGGGAGAGCAGAGACAGACATGGAGAACGGATGACGGCTGGTATTCGTATTACGCAAGAGGTCTAATGAGTGACGCAGTTGTTGATCTGCATTGTCGCCACTGGGTTACTTTGGCCGAGCCAGTCTTCATCCCCTTGAAACCGTTCTCGCGCGCAATGAGGAGTTATCCAAATGTCGAACCCCTAGGAAAATGGAATGCCTAGCAGCGGCGGGAATCGCACGAGAGAGTGTTCCCGAGCCGGCTGATTTGTCAACGTTCCGAGCCTTCAGACATGAACGAACCCACGCTGGCTCTGTTGATGA
Organism: Nitrososphaerales archaeon; assembly: GCA_032906765.1. Taxonomy (NCBI): domain Archaea; kingdom Thermoproteati; phylum Nitrososphaerota; class Nitrososphaeria; order Nitrososphaerales; species Nitrososphaerales archaeon. Next base: position 21,892 of record JAJTZB010000003.1, on the reverse strand, counting down.
GGTCGAAGGTGCCCCGGTGGGGATTGGGACAACCATATGGGTGCCCTTTGCCAAACAAATCTTCAGGCAGGTGCCTTCGCACGAAAGTACAGCAGTCCAAGACCGACGAGATACGTGGCAAGAAAGCAACTAAAAATGGGTCCGTTCAACGGGTTCAGGCCTCGCTGGATTCGAACCGAGATGCGGGCCGGAAGGGATTCGATTCCCAATCCATCGCTGGCGCCTGGAAACTCTGGCGATTCGGGTCCTTGTCAAGGACAAGTCTGCGTCCCCTTTCGTCCATCGACTTGGGCCCCTACCGACCCATCATCGCTCCGCTGCTGTTGCATCTGAATCACAGGAGGCGCGCAGGTCGCAAGGGGTCGTCCTTGCGAACGCTTTTACCAGAAAACGGCGAAGGGATGCAAACCAGGGCATGCATTACTACATAATCCTGACAAAGGAGTGCAACCTCTTCTGCACCTACTGTGGCGGAGGCAGCGACACCCCTCCGAGAGAGATCCAGTACTCGGTCGCTGACCTGCAATCCTTCCTGTCCCGGGACAGCGACCCGGTCGTCGAGTTCTACGGGGGCGAGCCTCTGCTCCGTATCAGGACTATGAAGAGCATCATGGACGTGGTCCCGGGGCGGTTCGTGGTCCAGACCAACGGCATCTTCCTGGACAGAATCGAGCCGGAGTACCTGGCGAAGTTCCACTCCATCCTCGTCTCCATCGACGGGACCAAGGAGGTCACCGAAAAGGAGCGGGGGAAGGGCGTGTACGATCGAGTGACGCGCAACCTGGAACTCGTGAGGCAGCAGGGCTTCCGCGGCGACCTCGTAGCCAGGATGACCGTGGCCCAGGGGACCAACATCTACGAGAACGTGCGGCACCTCCTGGGAACGGGGCTGTTCGACCACGTCCACTGGCAGCTCAGCTTCAGCATGTTCTGGGAAGCCGGGGAGAACACAGAGCCTGGGCTTGTGGAGTGGCTTACCGCGTACAATTCCGGCGTTTCTTCGCTCGTGCGCTTCTGGGTGGAGGAGATGTCACGCTCAAAGCGCGTCCCAGGCATAGTGCCGTTCATCGGCGTGATGAACTCGCTGCTCTCAGGCGAGAAGTCGCGCCTGCGGTGTGGCTCCGGAATAGACTTCTTCTCCGTCACGCCGGACGGCAGGGTCTCCGCGTGCCCGGTGTCCGTCGACTTCGACTTCTCGGTGGTAGGCTCGATATTCGACGACGCCCCGAGCTCGCTCTGCGGCAGAGCCACGCTCGGCGAGCCGTGTACATCCTGCGACATATTCGATGTCTGCGGTGGCCGATGCCTCTTTGTGAACAGGTCTCAGGGGATGCTCCGGGAGAACGGCTATTGCTACATCTGCTCGACTGTGAGGCACTTGGTGAAGGAGCTGCGTGGCGCCCTGCCCCAGATCCAGGCGCTCATCGAGGACGGGTCCGTGAGCAGGTCAGACTTCAACTATCCTGAACTCAATAACGGCTGTGAGATCATCCCGTGACCTCGCCCCTTCCTTGGGGAGCAGTTCAGGGTGGGGCAAAATGGGCCGGAAGGGACTCGCACCCTGAAGGATATTTTTTCTCCGGTTTGGGAATGGTTATGCAAGTCCTAGCTGGAACGTGCCTGTCAACCGAAGATTTGAAGTCTCGAGCCGATATATAGGTTGCAATTTATATATCGTCGGCTGAAGTGAGAACTCCATGATTTCGCTGGCAGGGGAGCCAGAAGTAATTGCTGCCCAGAAGGAACGGGAAAGGCTGCGAATCGTGGGCAGTACCCTAGTAAAACGGGGCTTTGCGCACATGCTGAAGCACGGAGTTGTCATGGACATCACCAACGTAGAACAAGCACAGATAGCGGAGGATGCAGGAGCCGTCGCCGTGATGGTCCTCGACAAGCTTCCATACGATATCAGGCAGCAGGGGGGAGTTGCAAGAACAGCGAGCCTGAAAGTGATTGAGGAGATTCTGAATCATGTTACAATACCGGTGATGGCGAAGTGCAGGATAGGGCACACCTACGAAGCGAAGGTGCTCCAAGAGGCCGGAGTCGACATGGTCGACGAATCGGAAGTGCTCACTCCTGCTGACGAGGAGAGGTTCATCTGGAAGTGGGACTTCACCACACCGTTCGTAAACGGCTGCAGGGACCTCGGCGAAGCGCTCCGCAGGATCACCGAAGGGGCATCCATGATCAGGACCAAGGGAGAGCCCGGGACGGGCAACGTCGCAGAGGCGGTAAAGCACGTAAGGGTCCTGAATAACGAGGTCAGGAGACTCAGAGGAATTTACGAGTCGGGAGACAAGCAGGAACTCCTCAGGATTTCAAGGGAACTCAAGGTGTCGCTCGAGCTCGCTGAAGAAACAGCCCGACTCGGGAGGCTGCCGGTCGTCAACTTCGCCGCGGGAGGCATCGCGACACCGGCTGACGCAGCCCTCATGATGACTCTGGGGTGCGACGGCGTCTTCGTAGGCTCCGGGATATTCAAGGCGGATGACCCGAGAGAAAGGGCGAGGTCTGTGGTGGTGGCGGTCACCTACTACGACGACCCCAAGGTGGTCGCAGAGGCCCAGAAGATGGTCGACGAAAGGAAGTCGATGATGGGGACGGGGACGAAAGAGCTTCCGCTGAGGATGCAAGAGAGAGGTGTGAACGTTTGAGCGGGTTGACGGTTGGCATACTGGGGCTCCAAGGCGATATCGAGGAGCACCTCTCGGCTACAAGCCTCGCCCTGTCGAGGTTAGGTGTCGAAGGAGAACCTTCGCTTGTAAAGAGCACCGATGATGCGAAGAGAATCAGCGCGTTGATAATCCCGGGTGGGGAGAGTACTGTGATGGGGGGCCTATCGTCAATCAAGGGGATTCTGCCTACCCTACGCGAAAGAATCACCAACGGTCTCCCAACCCTCGGAACTTGTGCTGGGATGATAACGCTCGCGAAGAGGGTTTACGACAGGGTCGTGGGAGAGACAAGCCAGACGCTGATAGGAACCCTGGACATCACTGTTGAGAGGAATTCGTTCGGAAGACAGAGGGAGTCCTTTGAAGCTGACCTGAAGCTGGACATGCCAGGAGGTGGTGGATTCCACGCGGTGTTCATCAGGGCCCCATCAGTCAAGTCCCTTGGTCAAGGAGTGAATGAGCTCGCAAGGCTGGGTGATGCTGTGGTGGCGGTTCAGCAAGGTAATATGATTGCAACTGCATTTCATCCAGAGCTGAGCGGAAGCACCATCTTGCATGAGTACTTGATCAGACTCGCCAAAGCTGATACTGTCCAAGCGTAGAAAAGACTCGCAATACAACATCCAGCTTGCCTTCGGCTCATCCGAGAAGGCCGAGGCAGTCTCTCGTGCTGTACCCGCCTTCCAAACTCCATGATGCACGGTGCGGGGCTCGAGTGGCGCGCAATTCACAATGTAGCGAATCGGAATTGTAAAGCTTCATAAGCGACCCAAGAAGCCTAACCCACAGGCGGGTGAGCGGGCCTCCGTCCGTTCCGCCTCATAAACCCCGGAGTAGGAGGTAGTGGGAAGCGCGAAGAGAAGAAGAAAGACTTCTGCCTGTATCAGAGATTTTCTTCAGCGTGCAGGGTGAGGGGGTATACGCGGGAACGCCGAGCGTCTTCCTCCGCACGTACTATTGCAATCTCACCTGCGCTTGGTGTGACACCAAGTATACGTGGCTGAACCAGAGCAAGGCGCAGGCAGGAATCCACTATCAACAGATGAGCGCGAGCGAGGTGTTGGAGAAGCTCACAGATTACGGTTGCCACCACCTTGTCGTCACTGGTGGTGAACCTCTTCTCCATCAGAGAGTCCTTTCCTCTCTGCTCTCGGAACTGAAGCAATTGGACTTCTTCATCGAGGTCGAAACCAACGGCATGGTTGTTCCATCAGTCGAAATGGTTGGACTTGTCGACTGCTTCAACGTCTCACCCAAGATAAGCAATAGCCTCGTGGAGAAAACTGTCAGGGTTCGTCAGACTGCACTGAAAGCTTTCGTAAGGTCGGGCAAGGCCTGGTTCAAGTTCGTCGTGTGCGAACCGAACGATGTTGTCGAGGTCGAGGAATTGATCTCCGCTTACAACCTTCCACGCGAAAGGGTCCTTCTTATGCCCGAAGGGACGGATGTAGAGACCCTTTCCGAACGCGGCAAATGGCTCGTGGAGGTCTGCAAGCAGCGTGGCTTTCGATTCACTCCACGTCTGCATATTCTGCTCTTCGGCAACAGGAGGGGAACCTGAATGAGGAAGGAGAAAATAGTTCCTTTGATGCGAAACTCCTTTGCGACTAAAACATGAGCGTGCTATAAGTCACTTATTTAGCGATTTATAAGACAGCGGATCCGTGGCGCAACTCAGCCAGCAAAAGTTGAAGACATCAAAGTTAGCCGTACTGAGCATACTGACGGCTTTGGGCGTCGTCTTTTCCTTCTATCCGGGTCCCATACCTGTTGGCCCGACGCTTGTCTTTCCCTTTCAGTCAATGATAAACGTGATCGCTGGGATTCTACTTGGGCCTTGGTACGCCGCCGCTGTGGCGTTGGCGGTCGGCATAATTCGCATGTCCGTTCATACCGGCACCGTCTTCTCGCTACCAGGTGGCATACCCGGTGCAATACTCGTGGGACTGACATACAAAGCGACGAAGAGCTACTTTTCGGCCTTCGCCGAGATACCCGGCACAGCACTTGTTGGGGCCTTTCTGAGCTCGTTCCTTGTGGCCCCGATAATCGGAAGGAGCGCTACGCTTGGATTCTTCATTCTAGCATTCACTCCGCCTGCAGTATTGGGCAGCGTCGTCGGATACATTATCATGATTGCTCTAAGGAAGAGGGGGATAATTGCAAGAATTCCGCTTTGAGAGGTTTGAAAACAAGAGGACCTTGATAACAGGGGAGACGAGTTCTGGCAAGACGAAGGTTACCGCTTCACTGCTGCGCCAAGCAATCTCGAGAATCGAGCCTGTTGAGACAACGGTACTCGATTTCGCCCCAGCACAGAGAACGATTGATGGCCTGAGAATTGGGGGTCGGATCACGGACTTCCTACCCAGCCCAGAATGCCGAGTGTATGACCCCTCTGCCCCAATTAGGGCTCCAAGGTTGGAAGGCCATCATGCTGGCGAAGTGGTGAAACTCGCTGAAGATAACGCGGTATTGACATCAGCTCTTCTTAGGCAGTATCTTGCTATCCCGACATCATGTCTGTTCATCAACGATTTGACAATTCACCTGCACGCCGGGGATCCGAACCTGCTTTTGGAGGCGGTCAGAAGGAGCGAGACCTTCATAGGGAATGCCTACTCCGGCTCTTCACTGGCGCCTGACCACGGCTCCGGCCTGTCAGGACGTGAAAGGGAGCTTCTTCAAAGAGTCGTCAGCGTTGTTGACGTGGTAATCGAGCTTCCATCGCTGCGAACAGGAAGGGAAGCTTCGTAGAATGGGGCAGGATTACAGGTCTGTCCTCGACCGAGCTTCCTGGACAGGCATCCACTGGACCGTCTTCTCTTCAACGGCCTTGGGTTTCTTCGCTTGGGGCTTTGTCTACTCGTTATCTATCCTCGTTACCTCCTGGCCAATAGTTCCAAGTGGGGATATCCCCATTCTTCTAACGATCTCGCCAATCTTTCTAGTAATCGGAAATTTCCTTCTCGGCTCGCTCGCAGACAAAGTGGGAAGGAAGCCTGCTTTCATGGTTACGGTAGCCGTCTACGCTATAGGGATAGCGGGGATAATCCTCTCTCCCAACTTCTACGCCTTGCTTCTCTTCGTCGCGATAGCTCAGCTGGGCGTGGGAGGTGAAGAACCACCAGCGCTAGCTGCGCTGGCAGAGTTTACCCCTGTGAGACACAGGGGGAAGGCAATAGTGCTCTCGTCCAACTTCTATAACATCGGTGCCTTTGTCGCGGCGTCTTTGATCCTCTACGGCCTCTCATCCGTCGCGTTTCAGAAGACAGTCCTCAGCATGGCCACGCTGTTGCTGATAGGCACAATACTCTTCACAAGGAGAAGGCTACCCGAGTCTGTCAGATGGTTGGTGAAAAGAGGCAGGGTGAAGGAGGCCGAGCTGCTGTTGGGCTCCGTCAAGGGTCAGGTTAAGGAGGCGGCTGGCCTACAAAACGTGGCTGTCCCCACAGGGCCGAGGTATTCGGCACGCTTCGCTTTTACGGTCCTTGCCCTGCTTGGCGTATCCCAGCTGACCACGTACGGCCTCCTGGCCTTCATCATAGGGCCATACAGCTTCTCTTCGATAGCCCCTCAGATAGTCATGGTTGCGAATGCGGGCGCTTCAGTCGCCGGCTTTCTTGGTGCTTACGTTGTTGACAGGCTAAGCAGGCGGTTCTTCTCCCTCTTCTCGTACCTGGGCGGTTTGGTAACAGTAACGTTCGTACTCGCAGCAGTTGGCGTTGTCTCAAGCAACATTCTCGTGTTCTTCGTCTTCCTCTTTCTTAACATGATCTTCAGCGAGCTGGGATGGGCGGCCAGGGTCGTGCTTGAACCTGAGCTCGCAATGGGCACGAACCTGCGCTCCACGTTCATAGCACTCGTCAGGGTTGTGGCTTGGGGCTTCTACATAACCTCCATCTACCTTACCTCGAGCCTGAGCACGTTCGGCTTCGTAGAGTTGAATGTGCTCCTTTGGGGTCTTGGAGCCATGGCGGCGTTTGCCTGGTTTATGAGAGGGGTGGAGACGAAGCACGAGAGTTTGGAGTCGATCACCGGTGAAAGCCATGCCTGACTTGGAAAGAAAGGTTCGGGTTGCACTGACCATAGCTGGAAGCGATTCCGGCGGAGGGGCGGGGATACAGGCCGACCTGAAGACCTTCGCAGCGCTCGGGGTTCACGGAACCTCAGCGGTGGTTGTGATTACGGCCCAGAACACGAGGTCGGTTACGGGAGTTCAGGAGGTTAGTACGGAGATTATCAGGAAGCAAATCGACGCGGTAGCCTCAGACCTGGGAGTAGATGCTGCCAAGACCGGTATGCTCAGTAGTTCAGGAATCGTCTCGGCGGTCGCAAGGTCGATAAGGCTTTACAGATTTCCTTTGGTGGTAGACCCCGTCATGATATCGAAGAGCGGCGCTCGGCTGCTTCGAGACGATGCGGTCGAGACGCTCATCAAGGATCTGCTTCCTCTGGCAGCAGTGGTTACGCCGAACATACCCGAGGCGGAGAGAATCACAGGTTCGAAGATATCGAGCCTGGACGACGCAAGGGAGGCTTCAAGGAAGATAGTGAAGGAATACCGCGCAGGGGCAGCTGTGGTGAAAGGCGGGCACCTTGGAGGCGCGGAAAGCATAGACGTCTTGTATCACGAGGGGAAGTTCAAGGAGTTCAAAGCGCGCAGAATCAAAACGAAAAATACACACGGAACAGGCTGCGCATTTTCGGCGGCCATCGCGGCAGAACTGGCCAGGGGAAGCGATATCGCCGAAGCGGTCGGAAGGGCAAAGGCATTCGTAACCCGTGCGATAGAGTATGCTCTTCCGCTAGGAAAGGGGAACGGCCCGGTCAATCCACCCTCCTGGGTCCTCATACCTGCGGAGAAACTGCATGTTTTCGAATCGATCAAGGAGGGCATAAGGATACTTGAGTCATCCCCGGAGGTTGCTGAAGTTGTGCCCGAGGTTCAGATGAACCTTGCGATGGCACTCCCCCTGTTCTACGCCAGGAGTGAAATGGATGTAGCCGCCGTGCCGGGGAGGTTGGTGAAGATTGATGGGAGGATAAAGGCAGGCTCGCAACCTGCCTTCGGTTCTTCATCGCACTTGGCAAGGGCGGTCCTGACGGCAATGAAGCACGACGAAAGAATCAGGGCCGTAGCCAACATCAAGTACTCGAAGGGAATCTTGAACGCAGCCAGGAGACTCGGATACACGGCCACGTTCTACGACAGGAAGAACGAGCCCGCAGATGTGAGGGCAAGGGAAGGTGCCACCCTACCCTGGGTGATAGAACGGGCGATAGAGAAGACGGGAAGGGTGCCTGACCTAGTCTACGATAAAGGCGATATCGGTAAGGAACCAATGATAAGGATGTTCGGAATAGACGCCGCTGATGTCGCTGGCAAGGTAATGAATATTGCCAAGCAGCTCCGTCGAGGTGACATTTCGCAAGGCGACAGAAAAGGGCAAGAGAATGCTTGATATCGAGTCATTGTTTCGTAACAACAGTTCCACGATACAAGCGCGTAGTCACGATGCTGTCGCGCCGCGGGCGACAAGCAATAGCTTGATGGCCGTCTCTGCAGGCCTCGGATAACTCTTAACTTCCGAGCTGCGCAATCGTTTGACGAAGAGGTTGGTCAACGGCGAGCTTGCCGGAGTTAAGCTTGGAGATGGCTACCCCGTCAGGGTCATGGGAACCATAAACGTCAGCCCGGAGTCCTTCTACAAGGGCTCGGTGAAAACCACGTCAGAAGGCATATCCGAACTGGCAGCTGTCATGGTGAAGGAAGGTGCAGATATAATCGACGTAGGCGGCATGTCGACTGCACCATACCTTACCACCGAGGTCCCTCTGGAAGTGGAGGTCGGGAGGTTGACCATGGCCATCGGTGCGATTAGAGATGCCGTCAAGGTGCCCATCTCAGTAGATACGCCGAGGTCCATTGCTGCGAGAGCGGCATTGGAAGCGGGGGCGGGCATCGTCAACGATGTCAGCGGCCTGAAGCACGATGAGCGGATGGCAAAGCTCATCGTGAAACACGGGGCCTCTGCAATCTTGATGGCTCACGAGACCCGGCATCGCTCTGGCGAGCCAATAAAGAGAATCTTGGCAGCACTGAAAGAGACACTCGACTTGGGCGCTAAAGCGGGTATACCAGAGGGGAGAATCGTGATCGACCCGGGGTTGGGGTTCTTTCGCAGGGAGGGAAGGGGATTCGGGTTCTCTCCTGCGGAGGAACTTCCCTGGTACGCATGGGATTGCATGGTTATCAGGGAACTCGGTCAATTTCGAAGCTTGGGCAGGCCCTCTTGCATCTCAATCTCAAGGAAGTCATTCATTGGTAAGATACTGGGCCTCCAAGAACCAAATGAACGACTCATCGGCTCTCTAGCTGCCACGGCGGTAGCCGTCTTCAACGGAGTCCACCTCGTTAGAACTCATGACGTCGGTGCGACGACTCAAGCCGTTAGGATGGCTGAGAGCATCAAGAAATTGGGAACGTACGGAAGTCTCGCACGAGTCAGGGCGCATCCTTGAATATCTTGTTGCTTTGGATTCTTCATGCCGGGGGCAGATGAGCAGAATTGAGCAAAGAGAAAAGAAGACACTGCAGAGCCGATGATTGATGGCGGATAAGATTTTCATCAAGAATCTGGTCGTGCCATGCAGGGTGGGCGTTCCGGATAGGGAGAGAAGTAGGAGGCAGGATGTGATTGTCGACGTTTACATCTTCCATGACCTGAGGGAGGCTGGAATCACCGATGATCTGGGCAAGACGGTGAGTTACTCAGAAGTCAGGCAGAAGATATTCGACTTCGTCTCCAAGGGCGAGTTTAGGCTCTTGGAAAGCATCGCTGAGGGAATAGCATCCCTCTTGGTGGGGAGTTCAGCGGTGACGAAGGTGAGGGTCAGGGTGAGCAAGAAAAAATACTCGAAGAGTCCGAACATAGGGATAGAGATTACAAGGATCCAGCATGGTTGACGTCTTCATTGGCCTGGGCTCCAATGTTGGAGACAGGGAAGGTAACCTGAGGAAGGCCATAGAGTTACTGAAGGAGAAGATGAAACTCGTGAAGGTCTCCTCCATGTACGAAACCGAGCCGATGTACCTCAAAGACCAGGCTTGGTTCGTGAATTGCGTGGCGAAACTCGAGACGAATCTGACACCGAAAGAACTGTTGGTTTGTCTCAAGGACATTGAACGAAGGCTGGGCAGACAAGAAAGTGTTAGGTACGGTCCTAGGAGTATTGACCTGGATATACTATTTTACGGAGACGAAGTCGTAGAGGAAAGCGACCTGAAGATTCCTCATCCCAGAATTCACGAGAGAGGATTTGTCCTGGTTCCCCTCGTTGAAATAGAGCCCGACCATGTTCATCCAATCTATCGAAGGAGCGCTTCCACGCTCCTTGCCAACCTGAACCCAAATGGATTTGTACGAAAGTTAGGGCATCCAAGCTAGCGGATATGCCCTCGTCGTCTCCCAGAAGAGAAATAGCCGCCTGCCTAAGAAATCTATTGCTTCCTTCACTCCCACCCACCACAGCATCCACCAGTCAATCGCGCTGACTGGAAGTATCCTTGGTCTGACCTAGCAGACTCGAATCAGGTGAGGTGGATCCCGAGTCATGAAGGGTTCATCTGGGGTAAGATTCGCGGTCAGGAATATCTGGGCCAACCTCCAACCCCACATATCTTGACGACGTTTAGAAGCTCTCCTTTATCGTCTGGAACGCGACGCAGGTCTGTGTCTTCTCGATGCCCTTCATCATTCTCAGCCTGTCGACGACCAGGGTACCGATATCCTCCACCGAGCCGGCCCTCACCTTGAGCGCTATGTCCCACTCGCCGGAAATCACAATCACCTCGTAGACCCCAGGGATCTTGGACATCTGTTCCGCGAGGCTTCGTTGAGAGACGTTCTCAGCGTTCCTGAAGGAGACAAGGACGAGGGCAGTGACCTGCTTTCCTATCTTCGAATAGTCGGGAATCGCCACGAATTTCCTTATGACGCCAGAGTCAACGAGCTTCTTCAGCCTCTCCTGAACCGTCGCTCTGGGAATCCGCAGTTCCTTTGAGATTTCTACAACCGACTTCCTGCCGTCTTCGAGCAGCTCTGCCAGTATCTTCTGGTCCTTCGTGCTTAGCATGCCAGCAAGATGCTGGAAGCGAGGCACTTATATGATTTACATTCCGGCAAAACACCACAAATTATGTCAGAGTGTTTATAGATATCGGCAGAAGTTGTCTCGACATGGCTAGGACGGTCGAGGCGACAGAGGTCCTCGAGATTCCGAAGCCTCTGGACGAATTGTCTGAGGGTGAAATGGTAAGGAAAGCACATATCGGCAGGGTGAGCACCGAGGTTCTCAGGTACCTTACCGATGCTTTCGCAGGCAGGGGATTCGCCTGGCTGCTTCCTGTGATCTTCTCCAAGTCGACAGATCCCTTGTGGCCTGACCCCGGGGCGTCGATCGAGAAGAGGGTCGAGACAGAGATCTACGGCGAGACGGTCAGGACAACTCTGAGCATGATAATCCACAAGCTTGTTGCGAGCTCGACGGCATACCCGAAGTTCTTCGTTCTCTCTCCGAATGTGAGGATAGAGAAGAGGGAGAGAAAGGCGACTGGATGGCACGCATACGAATTCACACAACTCGATTTCGAGATGAGAGATGCCGGTTCCAAGGACATTAAACGCCTTGTTGAAGCCGTTATAGCTGGACTGGTACGCCATGTCAAGAAGCAGGCAAAACGGGACCTGACATACCTTGGCAGATACGGCAGTCTCAAGGCGCCCGAGACGCCGTTCAGGGTCTATGACAGGGAAGACCTTGTGGCGAAGTACGGAGACGAGTGGGAGACGAGACTGCCCCAAGAGACCCGGGAGCCGGTCTGGGTGACCAACATCCCGAGAGAGTTCTACGATTTTGAAGACGCGGCCACGGGCAGGTGGGACAACTACGACCTTTTCCTTCCGCGGTATGGGGAGGTCCTCTCAGGCGCTAGACGCGAGTGGGAGCACAGTAAAATCGCGGCGAAGATGGAGCGCGATGGCGTGAAGAGGGAGAACTACACCCTGCTCCTTAAGATGGCGAAAGAAGGTAAACTCAAGCCATCGGCGGGCGCTGGAATAGGCGTGGAAAGACTCGTGACCTGGGTCACTGGAGCCAAGCACATAGGAGAAGTCCAGGCCTTTCCGAAGGTTCCGGGAGTTGTCTACGAACTCTAAGAGAGATTGTCAGGGGCTAACGCCAAGAAGCGTGCTGACAACGCCGGTTAGCGTCTCCTCGCCGACCATCTTTCCAACGTTGTAGTCGAAGGCGACGGCCGTCCCTCTCCTTCTACATCGCTACTTCGACCCTCACAACTCTGAGTTCGCCACGCGGTTTGACGAAGGAGGGTGATGGAACGGCTCGAGTCCGGTGGGGTTTGAACGCTAATAGGGTTCAAACACCTTCTTGGGCTGAAGGTGGAAGTTTGAATACCGGGCAGAAGAGGTGAACGCAATGGTTCCACTATTTGACACCGTGATCCTCTGGGCGCACTTGTTCAGCGCAGTCCTCTTCGTGGGTGGGTCCTTCTTCATGTGGCTGGTCGTGATGCCAGCCTCCTACCTCATCACGGAGGACGAGTCGGAAAGGACGCTTATCGTGGGCAAGATTGCGAAGTCCTTCGGAAGGCTTACGAACCCAATACTCGTGGTGTTGATTCTTACCGGTCTGTACAACGCAACATGGTATCTTCCTTCGGCGAGCGCCCTTCTCGGCACCGGAGCAGGGTTGTTGCTTCTTTCGAAGAGTGTACTCGTAGCTGTCCTTGTGGCTTTGATTTACGCACATAACGTATACTTCGGCAGGAAGATCGTAAGGCTGGCCCGCGAAGGGAAGCTCGATGAGCTAAAAGCGCTCAGGAAGAAGAGCAGAATTGTTTCTTTCGCCAATCTGGGATTGATGGTCGTAATCCTCGCCCTTGTCGCCGTGATGCAGATGTCCCCCTGAGACGCCCTATCCTAGCCTTCCCGCCACAAGCACGCATGCTGGGTGAGTCGAGAGGATCTCCATAATGGGCGAAGGATCTGGCCCTACTTCCTCCGCAGACGTCTTAGAACCCACACGTGCCGCAGGGGCCTTTCAGCACTCTTCCTCTGATTCTCCTCATGAGGTCGCTTTCCCTGTAGGTCCTTACTAACCCGTCCTCCTTCACGTTTCCCACCCTGACTGGCAGGAATCCGCCGGGATAGATTGCGCCGTCATAACCAACGAAAACAATCCCGTCTCCATCCAGAGTTCCCTTGGGCCGCAGGCTCGACCCTCCGGACGGCCCTCCGTTCATTCTCACGAAATCTCTCTTCAGCGCGTGATAAGTCTCGTGCTGCCAATAGTCCCCCTTTTCGTTTCTTTCACTCACAACCCTTCGGATGAATGGCGCTTCGACGCACCTGATTGTCATACCGTAGTGAGATGCATCGTATAGGAGGTTGCACACGCTTTCGTATTCCTCGGGCGCCAAGTCGTCGACTGCGGAGCCCCTTCCCACCTTTACCAGGAAGAACAGTTCCCATATATTGACACCCATGTTTCTTATCAGGTGGAAGATCTGTGGAAGCTCGCGGAAATTGCTCTTCATGATGGCCGTGTTGACCTGAACGCTTATTCCCAGTTCGGTCGCAGCCTTGATTCTCTCCATTGTCCTGTCGAAGGTCCCCTCTACACCCCTTATGGAATCGTGGGTCTCCTGGCACGCCCCGTCAAGGCTGACGGAGATTGAGGAGGCGCCGACACTTCTGATTCTATCCAGAGTCGCGTCGGTCAAGAGCCCTGTCACCGCAGAGGAGACTGCAAACTGCACCCCCGCCTTGCTTGCGTACGACGCCAAGTCAAACAGGTCGCTCCTCATGAGGGGGTCCCCTCCCGTGAGGACTACCGTAGGGCTCGGCCTCCCAAAGGACGCGACCTGCTCTATGAGGTCGAAGCCATCCTCCTTCGTGAGTTCGCCTGGAAGCGGCTCCGTTATTGCTGAGGCCCTGCAGTGCACGCAGGCCAGAGGGCATGCCCTCGTAGTCTCCCAGAAGACAAGTATCGGTCTGCTAGAGAAATCCATCGTCCGTTTGGCGTCCTCGTAACCCATTCTTTACTGTTTAATGGTTGCGGCAATCCGTGGTCATTTTGTGGAATTCGTGTTAATCCTTCGACATCAAGGCACTTCAGCTCGATGTTTTCCCTCTGTTAAGGGTCGTAGAAACATAACGGGCCCAGTGGGATTCGAACTCTGACAGGATTCGACTCGGAAAATGGCCGAATACTCGCCTATTCGCCTCCTTTCTTTTGCGAAGGGCGTCCCAATCGAAACCGCCCTCCTCTCGATACGTTCGCCCGAACGGCGGGTACTATCCCCTTCGGAAGGAAGACGGCCACACCGATTATCATGGCTGAAAGAACCAAAGTGTCTAGGGTGCTGTTGGGCAGGAAGCTGGTGACTTCGTAGTTGAGAACGCTGAAGATCAGTGCTCCTCCGATGGGGCCTTCGACCGTACCTGCGCCTCCGATGATGACCATGAAGATCGGAAAGAGAGAGAAGTTCAAATCAGTGAAGAGGGTTGTGTTCACCGTACCGATTATCTGAAGATAGTAGGAACCAGCGACCGAAGCTACAATACCGCTTACAATGAGGGCAATCGCCTTGAAGGACAGCACGTCGATGCCGACAGAGGAAGAAACGAGCTCGTCTTCACCCAGCGCCTTGAGCGCGTAGCCCACCCTCGACCTGATCAAGAGGTAAGACCCAAGAATCGTTAGCCCGCTCATGCTGATTCCCAGGTAGTACAGAGCAACCGGTCCAAGAATCGCTTCCTGCGGGACTCTGAAATCAGCTACGCCCGCCACAAGTTCGACCAGGGGCTTGATCACAAGCGGGACGAACAACGTGGCAATCGCGAAGTAAAAGGTCCGGAACCTGAAAGTGGGAATCATGGCGAATGCGACGAGGGATCCCGCTAGGCCAGATAGCGCGATCGACTCGCCGTACGAAAGGCCAGAAGTCAGCGCGACCGCCCCAACAACGCTCCCGAGGGCAAAGAAGGCGACCAAGCCAAGGTTCAGAAGCTTGGCGTATCCTCCCGCCAAGTTCCAGCTTACCGCCAGGGTTACCCAGACGAAGTAAACGGAATATGAATTCAGCGAGTTGAGGCCCACAGCCGGCAGTAGAAGGGGATAGAGCCCAAGCATGACCAATCCGACGAGCACTACCAACCCCGAAGGCAAAGCGCGGACCGAGTTCTTCAACGACCATCTGCCTCTTGATTCTGACAGTCCGCACTCAACTCAACTGGCCGGGCTCCGCCTGGCCGAAGAGGCCCGCGGGCTTGAGCGTCAGGACCGTTAAGAAAATGATGAAGGTGAACAGACTTCCTAGGTCAGAGTGGAGACCGGACTGCGCGGGAAGGTTGAATGCTACCAATGAAGACACATTCATCACCAAGCCAACGATGAAGCCAGCTGCCAGCGTACCGATCATGCTCCCCATTCCTCCGATGATTATGATTGCTAGGATAATCGGCAGGATTGCGGCCCCTCCAGAAATTGGGGTTACGGGAGTGAGGAAGGCCAGGAAGCCTCCTGCCACACCCGCCGTAGACGAACCAATCACAAACGAAATCAGGTTCACCCTCCGCGTGTCGATTCCAGAGAACTCTGCCGCCTCGGGGTCCTGCGAAGTCGCACGAAGGGTGCGCCCGAAGTAGGTTCTGGACAGGAAGAAATGGAGAGAAGGAATCAAGACGAGTGCTGCGAGCAGAGCCAAGAAGCCCGCCTTTGCAAGGAATATCGGCCCAATTTTCCAAGAGGTGCTAGAATAGGTCTGGTATTGGGCCAGTGCACCAATCCCGCTCGAGGGGTCGATTGGCGGGATGGGCCCAAAGCCGTTCTGCATAACGTACTCCAACAAAATCGAAAGCCCGAAGGTTGCTAGCAAAATCGTCTCGAACCCTGTCTTGGCTGCCCTGATGATGATCGCGAAGTACACTGCGCAACCTAGCAACCCTATGACAATCGCGTCGAGGGGGACAGAAAACAGAGGGTCGATATGCAGGGCAGGGGTAATCAGTATAGAGAATTGGATGGTAACGAAGGCTGCCAACACGATGAAAGCTCCATAGGCGAGATTCAGGACCTTCTGAACGCCGAATATCAGAGAAAGACCCACAGATGCCAGGGCGAAGAATCCACCCTGAACCACGCCGTTCATTACGGACTGGACCAGCTCTGCCACGCCCAACACCAGCGTCTCAGCCTCCGTTCCCCAGATACGCCGTCCTAACTGCCGGGTCTGTCAGAAGGTCAGAACTCATCCCAGAGGTCGAAATGCACCCGTTCTCCATTACATATGCGCGTTGAGCCACCTCCAGTGCGAGCCCCGCATTTTGCTCCGCGAAGAGGATTCCGACCCCGCCTTGATTCACTTTTGTCATGCTCGCTACCACTGCATCGACCGCAGAGGGGGAGAGGCCGAGGGACGGCTCATCTATGAGGAGCATCGCGGGTTTCGCCATCATTCCCCGTCCAATGGCCAGCATCTGTTGCTCCCCTCCGGAAAGTGTGCCCGCAAGCTGGTGCTTCCTCTCTGCAAGCAACGGGAAAGCATCATATGTCGCATTGAATCTCTGGGCAAGGTCGGAGCATTTCCCGGGTGCCCCCACCCTGAGGTTTTCCTCCACGGACAACTTGGGAAAGAGCCGCCTACCTTCTGGAACGTAGGCTATTCCTCTGGCGACCAAGACGTGGGGCCTCAGTCCAGACATCTGCTGTCCCCTGAAACTTATCCTTCCCTTGCTAGCTGCGACGAGGCCCATTATTGCCTTGAGCAAAGTCGACTTCCCGGCTCCGTTGGCGCCTAGGACCGCGACGATTTCTCCATCCCCAACGTTCAGGGATGCGTCCCAGACCGCCGCTATGTTTCCATAAGACACAGAAACGGAATCAACCACCAGCCCTGAGCTCACAACGCTCACCACTAGCCCCAGGTCGACTCAGCTTGGGAGCGAGTTTCCTCGGGTGCGGACTCCCATGTAAGCATAGACCACGCCCTCTTTACGCAATACCTCAGGCGGAGCCCCCTCCGCGAGTATCACACCCCTATTCATCACTGTTAGCCTGTTGCAGAGCTCTACGATCGCTCTTGTCAGATGCTCTGTCACCAGAAGCGTCAGTCTCCCTTCCTGCTTTGCCAGTTTGATTATGGAAACCATTTCAATTGATTCGGGCCGAGTCAGACCAGCCATCACCTCGTCAAGGATCAACACCTTTGGATCCGTCGCGAGCGCCCTTGCGAGCTCCAGCCTTCTCTGTTCTGAAAGAGTCAACGCAACCGCCAAGGTTCCTGACTTGTGCTCGAGAGAGACCAAATCCAAGACTTCGGAAGACCTCCTTCGGGCGACCCCAACGGACATACTCCTTCTCCTCCCGAAGAGGAGGCCCACCATTACGTTCTCCAACACACTCATTCGTCCGAACGGCCGAGGCGTCTGAAACGTCCTGGCGACACCCAATCGAGAAATCTCTTGGGGTTTCAACCCAGAGATCGTCCTCCCTTCGAGCCTTATCGAGCCTGAATCAGGCCTGAGGATTCCAGAGATCAGGTTGAACAGAGTCGTCTTTCCCGCCCCGTTGGGACCGATCACTCCCATGGCGTCCCCGGCGTCCACCGTAAGAGACACCTCGTCGACAGCTCTTAGCCCACCAAAGGACTTGCTCACGCTGTCAATTTCGAGCGCCTGATTCAACGCGTCGCCTACCTCTTCGATCGTTGAGGAAGAGCTGTCGCGGGTGCCGCAGTGACCAAGAGTCCTTCGCAGACCCTATCTCTTGGCATACTCCCCCAACCCGATTTCAGACGGCTCCCAATCCTGCATGCTCCCCTTGTTGTACTCGTCGTAAGCCGAGAGGTCGAGAAGTCCGTGCCCACAATTGTTGAACACGATCACCTTCTTCTCGCCGCTTCTCCGGCACCGGAGAGCCTCGTCGATGACGTACTTCAACCCGTGAGCGGATTCGGGCGCGGTGACAACACCTTCGGTCTGTGCGAACATTTTGGCGGCCTCGAAGACGCTGGTCTGCGAAAATGCAGTCGACCTTACGACCCCGGCGTGAATCAACAACGAAAGGCTGGGGGCCTTACCGTGGAAGCGCAACCCTCCCGCGTGAATCGGCGGGGTCTCGAACCTGTGCCCCACAGAATACATCTTCACCAGGGGCGTGTGCTCCGCAGCGTCTGCGTAGTCGTAGTCGAACCTTCCCCTCGTGGTCGACGGGACAGCCGAAGGCTCGCAGGCTACAAATTCAGTATCGATTTTTTTCCTGAGCTTTTCTCTGACGAACGGATAAATAAACCCGGAAAAATTCGAGCCGCCGCCTATGCAGCCGCACATCACGTCTGGTGTGATGTCAAGCATTTCGAATTGCTTCTGCGTCTCTAGGCCGATTATCGTCTGATGTGCGAGCGCGTAGTTGAAGGCAGAGGCGAGGAGGTACTTTGAGCCATCAGTAGCTAGGGTGTCCTCGATTGCTTCGCTGATGGCTATCCCGAGCGACCCAGGATGATTCGGATTCTGCGCGAGAAGGTTCCTCCCCGTGGGCGTATCGGCGCTCGGGGACTCCCTGACCTCGGCGCCGTAGGTCTCCATGAGTATCTTCCTTCCTGGCTTCTGTCGGGCGCTAACCCTGACCATGTATATGCGGGCAGCCAGGTGGAAGATCGAGCAGGACATGGCGAGAGCCGAGCCCCACTGCCCTGCACCTGTCTCGGATATGGCCAGGGCAAGGCCCTGCCTCTTAGCATAGAATGCCTGTGGAAGGGCGGTATTGGGCTTCATGCTTCCAACGGGGGACAGATGCTCCGACTTGTAGAAGATCATCGCGGGGGTCCGCAGCTGCGCCTCGAACCTCCTCGCCCTCAGCAGCGGCGTTGGCCTGGGAAGCATCCTGTAAGCATCCAAGACCTCTTCCGGAATATCGAACCACCTTTCCTGCGAGAACTGCTGCCTAACCAGCTCCTTCGGAAAGAGTTGTTCGAACCGCGCAGGGCCGACCGGCTCCAACGTTTGAGGGTCCAGCATGGGCGCGAGCGGAGTCGGCAAATCAGGGACGATGTTGTACCATCTTCGGGGCAGTTCCTCTGGGTTCAGGAAGGCGCCGTATGCCCGCTCTGCGTAACCCCTCGGGACAGTAGATTCGGCTTTCATGCAGGCGGCCACGGAACCCGTTGCTGGTTGATCGTGGTGTAAGGGTAGATGACGTAGCTGGTCGTAGCGATACCGGTGGGCTCGAGGATTTGCAGCGCCTGGATGGTCGTCCCGCTGACGACAACGTTCTGCCACTGCATCAGTAGCATGTACTTGCCCGATTGCACCCACTGGCCTCCTGGCGTGAAGCTCACCTGACCCTGTGGTGTCTGGAAGGTGGTCGAACGGAGCGCGTTCCTTATCGAGGTTCGGTCAAGCGTCCCAGCGGCTTGGATTGCGTTCGCCGCGACCAGAACCTCCGTATAGTAGACACCTTCCAGCGTCGGTGGATGATGCCAAAACGCCTCGTACTTCCCAACAATGTCAGAATTGTTTACCTGGTGCCCCAGAAGAATTCCGGTGTATGGGACCGCGGGTTGCCAGGGGAACGCGGACATGACGCCAACCGAGAGATTCCCCCCTCCTCCCAGAGCAGGAATTGCGAAAGGCGCGACCGCGGTCCCTCTCGTGAGCAGCCAAGCGTTCGGGGAGTAGTCCAGCTGATGCGCAGTCTGCACCATCAGGACCGCGTCGGGGGGCAACGGAAGGCCGTACACAGCCTCTGCGCCCGCGCTCTTTGCGGCCGTTATGAAGCTGGACATCTCTGAAGAGCTCCCAGGAGTGAAGGTGAGGTCAGAGCATGTGCACACGGTGTAGCCTAGCGACCTCGCATAAGCCTCCCCGGCGAGGTTGTTCGCTTCGGCTGCAGGGTCCCCTTCTCCAAAGAAGGCGACTGTCACTTTGTGCGAAACTGTGGACGGATCTATTGTACGGAACCAATCGAAGAAGATGCGAGCTTCGTTAGTTTCGTTCTGGAATGGAGAGAAGACCCAAGAGTTCGAACACGAGCCGGTGCACGACTTGAAGGACGAAATGTAAACAGGCCCGATGTAAGGGACCTGGTTCCTTGTCGCAAACTCCTGGGCGACCGAATCTTGGACGCCCCCGAGCTCCCCCAGTGCAATCAACGAATTGTACTGCGACACCAGGGTCTGTAGGTTGGTCTGGGCTACGGTCGGGTCCGTCTTGTCGTCGAGGACTACCAACTTGACGAGGGCGCGGGAACCGTTAGCGAGGGGAATGCCCCCATAGCCGTTGATGGCGCTCACGGCCAAGCTGAGTGTCCAGTTCTGCTCCTGACCAAATGCCTGAAGCGGCCCGGTCATTGAAAGCGTAGCGCCGAACACCACATTGACTGTCTTGGCGCCAGAGACCGAGCTTGATCCCGGCCTTGTGCCCCCGGTCAGGAAAACGTACCCGGCTATGGCAGCCACCAAAATCACAACGACAACGATCAAGGCGAGGACCGACGTAGAAATCCCGCTCCTGCGACGCAGAAAGTTCAATTCTCTCCGGTCGACTCTCCAGTCGTTCTTGGCATTCTCATACGACCCTATGCCGAGACGGTTATATGCATTAATGCACACATATGTGCATTTTCAGGCCTAGCCATGTCAGAATGGAGAAACAGTCAGTCTCGTCGACGCAATATTAGTTTGTGCCATTGATTCTGGACGGGCCCGGAGGGTTCCGGCACATCTTTGTGTCGGGCCCCTTTTGTATTCGCAGTTTTCTTGGGCAATGTCATTAGACAACTATCCATCTGAGTATTAATACGCCACTCTTGACGGTTCTCCAAGATCCATGGACGACGCATCCATGGGTAACTAGGCCAAGGGCGTGGGCCGGAAGGGATTCGAACCCTTGGGCATGTATCTCCTACATTTGAGCGCGGAATGAAAAGACCAATGCCAGTCGCGATTTGCTTCAGGAGGTCGTCCAGCCCAAACCTGAATTTCGCCTTGATTCCCTCCGACCCAATTATGGGAGTGGACGAGTTTACTCTCTTACTGTATTCGCTGCAGCTCGAATAGAGCGAGACGCAGGTCTCACTCGGCGGGTTCCCGAACGTCTGTCCACAGGAGAGTCGGCAGTGCCCAACGGCAAACTATTTAAAGTAAGAAAGTAAGAATTCCCGTCGGGATAAATGGAGAAGGCCGACGTCGTCGTCGTGAGCAGCAAGGGCCAGGTCGTAATACCTCAGCATATGAGGCAAAGACTTCGAATCGGGGCGAAGAGCAAGCTCCTCGTCTACCCCTACGAGGATGCGTTAATCATGAAGAAGATAGAAGTCAAGAACGTGGAGAAAAGACTTGAATCGCTCTACAGGCGAGTCGGGGCCAGAAGGGCCAAGTACGGCGAGCTCAGCGACGCAGAGATAGACGAGTTAGTTCAGAAGCACAGGCACTACAAGAGCTAAGGTCTCCGGATGAGAGTCGTACTGGACACGAACGTCTTGATCTCCGCTTTAATCAAGAGTGGAAAGCCGCAACACCTCCTCAAACTGCTGCTTGGTCCCGACCACGCATTGATACTCTCGGAACCAATCATAGAGGAGTTTTCAAGAGTGACAGCGGACGAGAAGATTGAAAGGTACGCAGATGACGAAGCAGTCACAATGTTTCTGGAAGTCCTTCTCTCCAGGGCCGTCTTCGTGAGGCTCAGATCAAGAGTGCAGGTCTTCGACAATCCCGATGACGACGTGCTGAACACGGCGAAAGAAGGGGATGCGGATTTCATCGTCACGGGAGACAAACATATGCTCGAACTGAAAGAGTTCGGGCGGACTAAGATTGTCACGGTTAAGAAGGCACTCTCGATTATGGAACGGAAGCGATGAGCTAGACGCGAAACGAGACTCTGGTTCTGTCGTGGGGTAACTCCAGCGGGAGCCGGTTGTGTGCGCACGCGGTGAACTATTTCAGAAGGACAGCCAACCCCAACCTGAACTTCGCCTCGATCTCCTCTTTCCCGACCACAGGCATGGGCGAGTTGCCCCTCTCATTGTAGTTGCTGTAGGTCGAATTGCCGTGTGGCACGGTTACCCTGCTCAATTCTTAAGGCAAGGTCAGCGTAGGGCGCCCCGTGCCGGGGTCGCCTAGCTCGGTA